>JBDHZJ010000084.1:0-8009 GCA_039811825.1 Propionicimonas sp. | reverse complement strand
GTTCAAGTCCTCTCTCGGACACCCATTGAATGTGGCTCTGACCAGGTGAAACGGTCAGAGCCACGGTCATGTCCGGAGCCGTGCACAACACCTGCACAACAGCTCGGGCCGCAGGCCGGCCCCTGACGGCCAGGTGTGGGCAGGAGTGCGCCTCGCTGGTGAGTCCTCCGCACGGTGGTGCGCAGGCATGATCGGTCTCCTTCCCCCTCCGGCGGAGGCCACCGAGAGGTCGACGGGGATAATGCTGCGAAGCCCAGGGAGGTTCTCCATGCAGACTCGCCCGTTCCCCTCCAGCCCGGATGACCGCTCCCCGGCCGGAGCCCAGATCCGCCACCTGATCGACGGCGAGACCGGCAGCATGATCCACTCCACCGTCCCGCCGGGCCAGGTGAATCGGGCGACCGTCCATGCCACCGTCAGCGAGTTCTGGCACGTCATCTCGGGCGAGGGGCAGCTCTGGCGACGGGACGCCACCGGTGAGGAGATGACGGTCCTGGCGGCTGGCGTCTCCATCGACATTCCGGTGGGGACGGCGTTCCAGTACCGCTGCACCGGCGAGGAGCCCCTGCAGTTCCTCTGCGTATCCATGCCGCGCTGGCCCGGACACACGGAAGCGACTGTCGTCGAGGGGCCGTGGAAGCCGAACTCTCCCGAAGGCTGACCTGCTCCCGATGGCCGGGGCCCGTCAGCGCGGCAAGGGATTCGGGCCTGTCGCGGTCACCAGATGCTGGGGCACCCAATCGGTGACGTGCTGGAACCCGTCGAACCGGCCTCCCTGGTCCTCGATCCCGACACGGAGGGAGCATCGATAGAACTTCACGTGGGTGAAGTCCTCGAGGAGGATGTAGACGGGTTCGACCGTCTCGCTCTGGAACTGCTGGCCCGTCAGGACCGAGCGATGCTCACGGGAGAACGCGTCGAAGTCATCCCCGACGACGACCCCGAGGTGTTCAAGGCCCATCTTGTACACGCGTTGGTGGACTGGCGGGATGAGCTCGATTTCCGCCACCACCTTGCTGTCGAGGACTTCGAGCGGCTCGGTCAGCACGAGCAGCGAGATCGGCCGGCCGTTCCAGACCTTCTCGGAGTTCGCGCTCGCGTGGCGCTCCAGGAGGGCCCGGACGTGGAGGTATTGATCCCACTCGGGCACGCGGAAGGCGAGGTGGCTCAGCGGGTAGGGGGCGATGTCGATGCCACGGGCGAGCAGGCGGTCGCGCTGCTGCGCTGCAAACGCCCGATAGTCGCCGATGATGTCCGCGATCGGATCGGTCATCTCTTCACCTTTCTCCGTGAGCGCCTTCCGGACGCAGTCGAACTCGACAAGCATGACGCAGGTGGTGGCGATCTCACATCCGCGGACGCACCGAGGGCGGACGGTCCTCCGGTCTTGAGCCGCAACCCACCGCCACCAACTCAGTCGCCAGGGGCCCGCACCCGGGTTGCCGTGACCCCGCTACGACGCGGCGCCGCGCGGCGCCCTAGAATTGGGTTGGCGGATTGCTGGCTCAAGGAGGAGTCATGATCGCTGGCGTGGTGGCACTGCTGCTGGCGGCGATGATCCTGGGAGCGCTGCTTCTCGCCGAGAGCCGACGCGGCGTGGATGCCCGGACCTGGCAGGTACCCGGCTGGATCTCGCTCGGCTGCGGCCTGGCCGGACTGCTCGCCGTGGCCGGGCCGATGATCGGCAGCTGGACTGCCCCCGACGGCGTCGACCAGTTCGGCAGGGTTCTCCCGTGGCTGCCCCAGGCCTCGATCGTGCTCGGGCTGGTCGGGCTGGTCGTGGGCGGCTACGCGCTCGCCCGGCGCCACCGGACCTGGCCGGCCCGGGCAGGACTGGTCACGGGCGGCCTGGTCACCGCGTTCTGGCTGCTGTTCGCCCTCGGCGAGGCGGCGGCGTCGTTCTGAGCGGTACCGGCAGAACGGACCTTTCGCGGGCACCTCGGACGCGCCGTCTTCGCGCTGCTCACCATGGCCTTCATCGTCACCGCGGTGGCGGTGCTGCTGCCCGTGGTCGGCGAGCCGGCCGTAGGCTTTCCGACTACGGCGCCGCGGCGGGGCGAGCCGCCTCCGGGGGCACGCCCGGCAGTGGCAGCACGGCGTGCACCCGCCAGACAGCCGCGGCCCCGGACCCGGCCGGCCCGAGTTCGGCGCGTCCACCCAGTTCCTCGGCGCGAGCCTGGATCGAGGTATGACCCATCCCTGCCACCGGCACCGGGCCCCGGTCGGGGAGGGAGTTGGTCACCGTGAGCGTAACCGACTCCTGCGCGACCTCCACGCGCACGGTGGCCGTGGTCCCCGGGGCGTGCCGTTCGACATTCGTCAGCGACTCGCTGAGGATCCGGTAGAGGCCAAGTTCGACGGCCGGCGGCAGTTCGGTCGGGGAGTCCGGGAGGCTGACCACGGCTCCCGACCGGCTGGCCCGGTTGGCGATCGCGCCCCACAGTCCGCGCTGCTCGAGTTCGAGCGGCCAGAGCCGATAGACGACGCGGCGCACCTCACCGACCGCTGCCCGCAGGTCGCTGCGGGCAGCGTCGAGTTGCGTGCTCGCCTCGCCGGTGTCCCCGGCGAGCAGGTTGCGGGCGGCGTCCGCGCGCATCACCGCACCGGTGAGCAGCGGGCCGAGGCCGTCGTGGAGGTCGCGGTGCAGTGCCAGCTGCTCGCGTTCGCGGACGTCGGCGAGGGCGGCCCTGGCCGCACGGACCTCCGCGAGGAGGGCGCTCTCCCTGGCCAGCAGGCTCAGTGGCAACGCAACCAGGTGCAGCGCGGCCCGGTCGTCGTTGTGCAGGTGGCGTTCCCCGGCCCGCAGCGTGACCCGGAACGACAGCGCATCCGGACCGGTCGGCAGCCCGTCGGCGGCACCCGGCGACACGGTCACCACCACGCCCCCGGCGCGCACCGGCGAGAGGCCGGAGGCGATCAGGCGCTCCCCCGAGAGCAGGTCGAGCCGAGGTAGCCGCAACGCACGGGCCGCGTCCGTCACGGCGGCGGCCACGACGTCCAAGTCCCCGCCCACCCGGTCACCCACGAGCCAGGCGGTCGCCGCCGGGTCGATCCGGCCGCCGTACAGTGCCCGGCCGACGGTGCGGCGCAGCAACGCCACGATCGGCGCGTAGGCCAGTACCACCGCGACCGCCGTGACCGTCTGGACGAGCCGCTCGGCCTGCGCCGGCACCACGGTGAGCAGGACCGACACCGTGGTGGCGTACACCACGATCACGATCACCATCGCCAACGCGCGCAGTGCCAGCATCGACGTGGTCACCACCAGCATCGCGACGATCGTGATCGTGACCAGCGTGCCCACGGCGGCCGCGACGACGCCCCCCGCGGGCACGACCTCCGCCGGCGCGAAGAAGGCGGGCAGCGAGGCCAGGATGCCGGTGAGCAGCGCGATCCCGATGCTGAGGTTCGCCCTCTCGACGCCGCGCCAGGCCGGGACCGCCAGCCCGACCACGACGATCGCGATGGCGGCGGTCAGCACGGCAGCCGCGATCGGGACAACGCCGACCTCGCCGGTGGCAGGGTCGGGCCCGATGTCGAGCGCGGGCACCAGCGCGGTCAGCGACAGGAGCACCGCCAGCACGATGCCGACCCGGCGCACGATCATGTCCCGTACCCCGCGTTCCGGGCCCGGACGATCGCCTCGGCCCGCGTCGCGACGCCGAGCTTGAGGAAGATCGCCGAGACATGGTTCCCGACGGTCTTGGGGGCGATGCTGAGGCGGTGGGCGACCTCGGGGTTGGAGGCGCCCTCGGCGATCAGGTGCAGCACCTCACGCTCCCGTGCGGTCAGGTCGGGGAACGGATCAGTGACCGGGGCCCGCGCGACGCGCCCCAGCACGTGGTCGGCGATCTGCGGGGCCAGCACCGCCGAGCCGCCGGCCACGCCGCGGATGGCCCGCTCGATCTCCTCGGGCTCCGCACCCTTCAACAGGTAGCCGCGCGCCCCGGCGGCCAGGGCGTCGGCGACCAGGTCGTCCTCGTCGAACATGGTCAGCACGAGGACGGCGGTGTCCGGCAGGTCACGTGCGATCCGGCGTGCGGCTCCGACGCCGTCGAGCACCGGCATCCGCAGGTCAAGGATGACCACGTCCGGGCGCGACAGCAGCGCCTCCCTGACCGCCGCCGCGCCGTCGGCGGCCTCCCCGACCACCTCGACGTCCGCCAGCGTGCCCAGCAGTGCGACCAACCCTCCCCGGACGATCGGGTGGTCGTCGGCGACGAGCACGCGGATGGGACCAGCCATGGCGGCATTCTGCCCCGGTCGGTGGGCCCGGTTGTAGGGCACAGCCCCCAGCCGGCCCGGGAGGATCCTCCCGGCGATCTCCCGGCCGACCGGGATCGCGACCCCTGTGGGCCGGACGCCGACCCGGGCAGGCTCGTCCCAGGGTCGCCCCGGCGCCCGTCACTACTCTCCGAAGGAGTCGATATGTCCACCCTCTCACCCGCTACCGCGGCGTTCGCAGGCGCAGGCCCGCGGCGTCCTCGCTCCTTGCGGATCGGCCTCGTCCTCGCCGCGTTGTTCACCGTGCTCGATGCGATCCCCGCGGTCTCCGAGATCGGCCTGGACGGGACGGCCTGGGACGTCCTGGTGATCTTCCTGGCGATCTTCTGCCCGCTGTCCGCACTCGCCACGCTGATCCTGCTGCCGTTCGCCTGGCACGGCCGCCGCCGGCCCGCGCAGTGGGTGGCGGGCATCCAGGTCGCGTCCATTCTGGGCTTGTGGCCGCCGTTCGTGCTCTACTTCGTTGACGGCCTGCCGCTGATCGCTCCGATCAGTGCCGGTGTCGGCTACGCGCTCTCCCTGCTCGCGGCCTGGCTGATCGTCCGCGGGACGCGGCCGGCCGAGCCCGGGTCGCCGCAGTCCTAGCCCGGGCATCCACCCGGACGGCGCGGGTTCCGTTCTGGTCTGTCCAATTTCACCATCACTTCACCTTGTCCCGGCACGCTCACGGGTATGAGCGACTCTCTCGAAGCCCGGCTCGTCGATCTGCGCGCCGACTTGCAGGCGGCGTCCGATGGTTTGCGCCACCGCGGCGATCCGCGACAGGTCGAGCAGGCGCTGATGGTGACGAGGGCCGGACTGATGCAACTCGATCACCCGGCCTGGGGAACCGTCGTGGCCGGCGCCGAGCCCGAGGTGCAGCAACTCCTCCGCGAGACGGACGCAGCCCTGACCGGACACGGCAGCGGGCCAATCCCGAGCCCGCCCGGAGGCACCCCGGACGTCGGGTGCGTATCGCCGGAGCGCTGCTGGTCGCCGGCGGCGTCGTGATCGCGGCTCGAGTCGCAGCGACAGCGGACCAGTCGGCCTCGGTCGCCGCTTCGGTGATGGTCGTCGCCGGCATTCTGGTCGTGCTCGCCGGGACGGCAGGGGCGCTTGTCAACGCCCTGATAAGCAGGTAGTCGCACAAGCTCCTCCCCCGGGGCCAGAGCCGGCTCCGACCTGACCCGGCCCACCCTTTCGCGAGCTGGTCCCGCTCGGCCCGCCGAGGCCGAAAGTCGTAGTCTGGGTTGGATTGCTCCCCACGCGACGTGCCAGCGCCGCAGGAAAGGCGGTGCCCGCGCATGGCGTCGACGCAGACCACTCCGCCACCGCAACGCGCGCTCGTCCGGTTGGTGCACGGTCGCACGGCACTGCTGATCGCGTTCGCGTTCTCGGTGATGGCGGATCCGGTGTCGTCGGTGGCGTACGCGATCGAGGCCGCCCTGCGCGCGCTGGACGGGAACCTGGCGCTGCTGATGCCGGCCATGCTGGCGGTCGTCGCTGTGGTCGCGCTCGTGGTGGCCAGCTACCACCAGCTGGTGGCGCGCTTCCCCGAGGGCGGCGGCTCCGCGGCGGCCGCGGGCGCGGCGTTCGGCGAGGGCTTCGCGTTCATCCCGATGGGCGCCCTGATCGTCGACTTCGTGCTGACCATCTCGATCTCGGTGTCCGCGGGCGCGTCCGCGATCATCTCCTACCTGCCGGGCCTGGCCCCGTGGCGGATCCCCCTCGCCCTCGGCCTGCTGCTGCTCGTCGCCGGCCTGATGTGGTTCGGGCACCTCGGACGCGCCGTCTTCGCGCTGCTCACCATGGCCTTCATCGTCACCGCGGTGGCGGTGCTGCTGCCCGTGGTCGGCGAGCCGGCCGGCGTCGTGGTCGTCCACCCGGTGGCATCGGCGCCGCTGTCGGTCGCGCTCGCCTTCCCGGTCGCCATGGCGCTCGCCACCGGCGTCGAGGCGCCGTCGTCCGCGATCGCGCAGCTCGCCCAGCTGGACAACAACGGACGCCGGGCCTTCGGCCGCTGGGCCCTGTGGCTCACCCTCGGCATCGTCGGCGTGCTCACGCTCTCGATCACCGCTGCGGTCGTGCACCTCGGCATCACCGTGCCGCACGACGACACCACCCTGGTCGCCGAACTCGCCCGCGTGGCGGACGGTCCGGGCGTGTTCGCCGCCTTCCAGGCCACCACCGCCCTGCTGTTGCTGTCCGCCGCCTCTTCCTCGTTCCAGGCCGGGCCCGGCCTGCTCAAGGCGCTGGCCCGCAAGCAGAACGCCGACGGCACCGCCCACGGCGTGCTGCCCGCCGTCCTCGGCCGCACCAACGTCCACCATGTCCCTGTGATCGGCGTCGTCGTGTTCATGGTCGTCTCGGCGGCCGTGGTCTTCGCCGCCGGCGCGCGCGACCAGGAACTCGTCCTGTTCTACGCGGTCGCGGTGTTCGTCAGCTTCCTGATGGGCCTGCTCGCGATGGCGCGCTTCTCACTTCACGACCGGCGGCCGTGGTGGGTCGTCCTGAACGCGGCAGCCGCCCTCGTCGTGGCCTTCACGCTGGTCGCGAACCTGACCCGTCCCGCGGCGATCGGCTCGCTCGCTGCGACCGCGCTGGTCGCGGCCGGGTTGTACTGGTCCTGGGTCCGCGCCGGGCGTCCCCGCGGCACCGGGCACGCCGTCGCAGAGGCGGAGGAACTGGAGGAGGAGGTCGACCTGCTGGTCGACGACGACTGACCAGGAGGCGCCGCCACCGGATCGATCACGCTCGAGGCCGTGGCCCGGGCGCGCGGGCCGCGGGCCCCCTGATCCGGGAGGTTCAGTTGCGCAGCGCGGAGTACTCCCCCGCGATCGCTGCACCGAGCCGGGCGTTGTTCTTGACCAGGGCGATGTTGGCCCGCAGGGACTCCCCGCCGGAGAGTTCGACGATCCGGCCCAGCAGGTACGGCGTGATCGCGGCGCCGGTGATGCCCTTGGCGTCCGCCTCGGCGACGGCCGTGGCGATCAGCGCGCCGATCTCGGCCTCGGGGATCTCCTCTTCCACCGGGATCGGGTTCGCGATCACCAGCCCCCCGGCCAGGCCGAGGTCCCACTTCGCCTTCATCGCCCGCGCCACCTCGTCCGCGGCGTCCATCCGCAGCGGGGAACCGAAGCCGCTCGAGCGCGAGTAGAAGGACGGGAAGTCGTCCGACCCGACCGTGATCACCGGAACGCCCAGGGTCTCGAGCACCTCCAGCGTGCGGCCGATGTCGAGCAGCGACTTCACCCCCGCGCTCACCACGGCCACGTCGGTGAGGCTCAGTTCGGTGAGGTCCGCCGAGATGTCCATCGAGCGTTCGGCACCGCGGTGCACCCCGCCCAGGCCGCCGGTGACGAACACCCGGATCCCGGCCAGCGCGGCCAGCCGCATCGTGGAGGCCACGGTGGTCGCGCCGTGCTCGCCGCGAGCGACGACGTGGGGCAGGTCGCGGATGCTCACCTTGCGCACGTGCTCGTCCGAGCCGAGCAGGTCGAGTTCGGCGTCGTCCAGTCCGATCCGCGGAATGCCGTGGAGCACGGCGACCGTGGCCGGCACCGCACCGCCGTCCCGGATGATCTGCTCGACCTCACGGGCGGTCTGCACGTTCCTCGGGTACGGCATGCCGTGGCTGATGATCGTCGACTCCAGCGCCACCACGGGCGCCCCGGATGCGAGGGCGTCACGCACCTCCTCGGCTACGGCGAGCATCGGGTGCGGTGCGGTCATGGTCTGGCTCCTTC
>JBDHZJ010000083.1:0-8025 GCA_039811825.1 Propionicimonas sp. | reverse complement strand
GCGATCGTGTACGCGAGCAGCACGCTGATGATGATCACGATGCCGCCCATGGTGGGCGTGCCGCGCTTGGTGTGGTGGCTGGTCGGCCCGTCGTCGCGGATGAACTGGCCGTAGCCGCGGCTGACCAGGAACCGGATCGCGTACCGCGTGCCGAGCAGGGTGCCCAGCATGCCGATCCCCCCGGCGAGCAGGATGCTCCTCATCGTCTGCCCTCCACCGCTGACAGCTGTTCGGCCACGGACTCCAAACCTAACCCCCGCGACGCCTTCACCAGGACGACGTCCGCGGGCTGCAGCCACGCCGATGCGGCCGAGACGGCGATCTCGCGGCTCGGCGCGAGCATGGTCGCCGGGCCGTAGCCGGCGGCCAGGTCGCCGGCGTGGTCGCCGAGGGCGATCAGCGCGTCCACGCCGAGCTCCGCGGCCAGCGCCCCGGTCGCGCGGTGCTCCGCCGGCGCGCCCGGACCGAGTTCGAGCATGTCCCCGAGCACGGCCAGCAGCCGGCCGCCGGGACGGCGCAGCGACGCGAGCGTACGCAGCGCGGCCGCCATCGAGTCGGGGTTGGCGTTGTAGGCGTCGTTCACGACCAGCACGCCGTCCGGTCGCTCGGCCAGCTCCATCCGCCAGTGCGAGCGGGCCCGGGCCGCGCTCAGGGCGGCAGCGATCCCGGCCACATCGAGGCCGCGGGTCACGGCGACCGCGGCGGCGGCGAGGGCGTTCTCCACCTGGTGGACGCCCGAGACGAGCAACTGCACCGGCGCGGCCGCGGTGCCGGCGTGGAGGGTGAAGCGCGGGCGCTGCAGCGCGTCCGCGGTGATCTCCGACGCCCAGACGCGGGCGTCGCCCCAGGCCGGCTCCCCCGCGCGGCTGAACGCCGCCGTGCGGGCGCCGGTACGCGACCGCATGCCCGTGACCAGTGGATCGTCGGCGTTGAGCACCGCCCAGCCGTCCGCCGGCAGCGCCTCCACCAGCTCGCCCTTGGCCCGCGCGATCGCCTCGACCGAGCCGAACTCGCCCAGGTGGGCGTGGCCGACGTTGACCACCACGCCGACCTGCGGCGGCACGATGCCGCACAGCCAGGTGATGTGGCCCTGTCCCCTGGCGCCCATCTCGCTGACCAGGAAGCGGGTGTCCGGCGTGACCCTGGTGGCGGTCAGCGGCACCCCGATCTCGTTGTTGAACGAGCCGACCGGGGCCACGGTCTCGCCGGCCACCGCGAGCACCTGGGCGACCAGGTCCTTGGTGCTGGTCTTGCCGGAGGAACCGGTGATGCCGATCGTGACCATGCCGGCCGCGGTGGCCTCCGCCGCGATCCCCGTGCCGAGCGCGGCCAGGCCGGCGCCCGCGTCCGCCACGATGAGCTGCGGCACGTCGAGTGCCAGTTCCCGGGTACCCAGCACCGCCGCGGCTCCCGCGGCCACGGCCCGGTCGGCGAAGTCGTGCCCGTCGGCGTGCTCGCCCGGCAGCGCGACGAACAGGCAGCCGGATGTCGCCGCCCGGGAGTCGATCACGACATCGGGGCCCACGATCACGTCGGCGTCCCCGGCGACGCGCGCTCCGGCGAGGGCGGCCAGCCGGCCCGCGTCACGCTCCCGCATCGTCGCCCCCTATCATCTCGAGCCAGGTCCTGCCCACCACGGCTACATCGTCGAACGGGATCCGGCGATCGGCCAACTCCTGTCCCGTCTCGTGGCCCTTGCCCAGCACCGCGACCCAGTCTCCCGGCCCGGCGAGGCCGAGGGCCAGCCGGATCGCGTCGGCGCGCCCGCCGCCGTCGACCACCCGGGCACCGCTGGTGGCCGCCGCCGCCTCGGCACCGGCCAGTACCGCGGCGCGGATCTCCTCCGGGGCCTCGCTGCGCGGGTTGTCGTCGGTCACCACCACGACGGACGCGGCCCTCGCGGCGGCGGCGCCCATCGGTCCGCGCTTGGCCTGGTCGCGGTCGCCGCCGCAGCCGAGGACGGCGATCCGGCGGCCCGGCGGCAGCGCGGCCAGGGCGGCACCGACCGCCTCCGGCGTGTGCGCGAAGTCGACCACGACGCCCGGCGCGGCTGCGCCCAGCTCGACGCGCTGCATCCGGCCCGGCACGAACGCGTCGGCGAGGCCCGGCAGCGCCCGGTCGAGGTCGACGCCGGCGGCCTCCAGCATCGCCACGGCCGTGGCGGCGTTGCGCAGGTTGAACTCGCCCAGCAGGCCCAGCCGGAACTCCCGCTCCCCCGCCGGCGTGGCCAGGCGGACGTTGCTGGTGCCGTCGGGGGCGAGCTCGATCGCGAGCGGACGGTAGTCGCCGTCGGTGCCGGTGGTGACCAGCCGCACGTCCGTGCCGCGCAGTTCATCGGCCAGCCGGGCCCCGTACGCGTCGTCGGTGTTCACCACTGCGACCCGGCAGCGGCCGTCCCGGAAGAGGCTGGCCTTGGCCTGGAAGTAGTCCTCCTGGTCGGCGTGGAAGTCCAGGTGGTCACGACCGAGGTTGGTGAAGCCCGCCACGTCAAAGACCAGCCCGTCGACGCGGTGCAGCGCCAGCGCGTGCGAGGACACCTCCATCGCGACCGCGTCCGCGCCGTGCTCGGCGAGGTAGGCCAGCAGCGCCTGCAGGTCGGGCGACTCGGGGGTGGTCACGGTCGTCCGGCCCGACTCGAGCCGCTCGCCGGCCAGCGCGAACCCGATCGTGCCGATCGTGCCCACCCGGTGCCCGGCCGCGGCCAGCGCGGCGGCGAGCAGGAAGGTGGTGCTGGTCTTGCCGGTGGTGCCGGTCACGCCGTACAGGGCCAACCGGTCGCCGGGGCGTCCGTACACCTCGGCCGCGAGGCCGGCCATCCGTCCACGCGGGTCGGGCACGACCACGACGGGGACCGCGAGGCCGCCCAGCAGGCCGGCGCCCTCTGCGTCGGTGAGCACCGCGGCCGCACCGGCCTCGACGGCCTGCCCCGCGAACCGGGCACCGTGCGTGGCCTGCCCGGGCAGGGCAACGTAGAGGTCACCGGGACGGACGCCGCGCGAGTCCAGGCTGACCCCGGTGACGGGCACGTCCGCCGCTCCCGGCAGGATCGCCGAGAGCAGCGTCCCCGGGGTGCCGGACGGACGCAGCACCGCGGGCGAGGTGGTCATGGGCGGTTACTTTAACTTCTTCTTCGGGCCCACCGGCAGGTGCGGCACCTTGCCCGTCGACTGCGGGACGCCGTAGCGGGCGAGCGCGAGCGAGATGATGTCCTGCACGGCCGGGCCGGCCACGGACGAGCCCGACGACCCGCGCGTGGGGGTGTCCACGACCACGTAGGCCAGCAGCTGCGGGTCGTCCACCGGTCCCACGCTGATCGCGGAGGTGACCAGGCCGCGGAAGCAGTGGCAGGCCTGGTTGTACTTGCGCGACGTGCCGGTCTTGGCACCGACCCGGTAGCCCTGCACGTCGAAGGTGTGGCTGGTGCTCTGCTGGGCCATCGTCTCCATCATCGACATCATGTCTGCGGCGACCTCGCTCGACACGACGCGGTGCGGCTCGGCCACGGTCGGCTCGACCGTCGTGCCGTCGGCCTGGGTGATCGACTTGATCAGCCGGGGCGGGTTGTAGACGCCGCCGTTGGCCAGCGCGCCGACCGCCGCGGCCTCCTGGATCATCGTCACCGACACCGCGCTGCCACCGAAGGCGAGCCCGTCGCGGGCGTAGTCGGGCATGTCCGCGGCGGGCAGCACGCCGGCGGACTCGCCCGGCAGGCCGATGCCGGTCTTCTGGCCGAGCCCGAAGCTGGCGTAGTAGTCGTGCAGCGCCTTCTTCTCTGCCCTGCGGGCGAGGATGATCGTGCCGATGTTCGAGGAGTTCGCCAGTACCCCGCGCGTGTACAGGTAGATCGTGCCGTGCGCCATCGCGTCGGTGATGTACTGGTCGCCGGACTTGATCCGCGAGGGGATCCGGACCACGTCGGTCGGGCTGGTCAGGCCCATGTCCATCAGCGAGGCGATGGTCAGCAGCTTCTGCACGCTGCCCGGCGTGTAGGGGTCGGTCACGGCCCGGGCCGGCACGTTCTTCTGGTCGGCCTTGCCCGCCTCGTTGGGGTCGAAGGTCGGGTACTGCGCGAGCGCGAGGATCTCGCCGGTGAGCGGGTTGGTCACGATCGCGAAGGCGCGCTTGGCGTTCGACTGCCGGACCCGGTCGCCGAGGATCTGCTCAACCTGCCACTGCAGGCCGTTGTCGATGGTGAGCTGGATGTCGCGTCCGTCCACCGGCTCCACCAGCGCATTGTCGCCGAGCGGGATGCGCCCGTTCGGCGAGACCTCGTAGGCCTCCTTGCCGTCCGTGCCGGTGAGCACGGTGTTGAACGCGTACTCCAGGCCGCTGGCACCGACGCCACTGCTGTTCACCGCGCCGATCACGTTCGCGGCGAGCACGCCGTTCGGGTAGACCCGGGACGACTCGTTGATGTCGCTCAGGCCGACCAGCTTCCCGGCGCTCATCGCGGTCTGGATCTGGCGGTAGGTGGCCGCCGACACGCCTTCGGCGATCTTCTGGTAGGACTCGCCCTCGCCGATCTTGGTCAGCTTCGGCAGGTAGTCCTCGGGGGTGCCGCCCACGTACTGCACCAGGATGGCCGCGATCTTGTCCGGGGCGGCCGCGGCGGCGACCTTGTCGGAGTCGGTCATCGGGGCGCTCATCCGGCCGTTGGTGCGGATCATCTTGGCGTCCGCCATGATCCGCACGGTGCCCTGGGTCTCGGCGAGCACGTCACCGTTGCGATCGAGGATGGCCCCGCGCAGGGCCGGCAGCACGTGGCTGACCGTCATCTGGTCGGCGGCCTGCTCGGCCACGCTGCTGGCGTCGATCGCCTGCACCTGCACCGCACGGCCCGCGGCCAGCGAGAACACCACGGCCACCACGATCAGCAGGCCCCGGACCCGCCCCGCCGAGCCCGCCAGCGGGAGCTTCACGCGCCGGGTGCGCCGCTTCCGGGCGGGCTTCGGCGCGAAGAAGCGGTCCAGTGGCCGGCTCATGGGCGCTCCCCCTTCTTCGCGGCCTGCTCGGCCTTCTGCTTCGCCTCCGCCGCGGCCTTCTTCTTCGCGGCCCGCTCAGCCTTCTTCTTCGCCTCTTCCTTCTGCTTCGCCTTCCGCTCGGCCTCCGCCTTCGCCAACGCCTCGACCTGCGCCTGTGCCTGCTCCGGGGTGAGGTAGCGCACGCTCGGGATCTCGGTGCCCGTGACGGGGACGGCGGTTCCGACGACGGTCCCGTCCGGCAGCACGACCTGCGCGCCGTACGGGTTGGGCCGCATGCCGAGCTTCTGCGCGGAGACGGCCAGGTTCTGCACCGACCGGGCGTCGGCGACCTCGGCCTGGAGGGCGGCCAGCCGGTCGGCGAGCACGTCGGCCTCGCGCTGCTTCTCCTGCACGGTGAACGTCTGGTTCTGCAGCGCCGTGGTGAGCAGCAGCAGGCCGACCATGCCGGCGGCCAGGACCAGGGCGACGACCATCACGAACGGGATCGTCGCCATCCGCCGGCGGGGCTGCGGCACCGGCTGCAGGCGGGGCCGCGTGCTGGTCGGGTCCGGAGCGGACCGGCGTTCCGGTCGGGGTGCCGGCAGGGCCGTCATCGGGGGTCCTCCTGGTTTCGGGTGATGCCGCGCAGTCGCGCCGACGCGGCCCTGGGGTTCTGGGTGACCTCCGCGGCATCGGGTCGTTCGGCGCCACGGGTGAGCAGGGTGAACTTCGCGCGGTACCCGGCCGGGACGTCGGGGACGCCGGCCGGGACGTGGTCGTGGGACGCGTCGGCGAATGTGCGCTTGACCAGCCGGTCCTCACCCGAGTGGTAGGCGAGCACGGCCAGCCGACCGCCCGGCGCCAGCGCGTCGAGGGCGGCCGGGAGCACGGCGGCGAGCGAGTCCAGTTCGCCGTTCACCACGATCCGCAGCGCCTGGAAGGTGCGCTTCGCCGGATGGCCGCCGGTGTTGCGCTGCGCGGCGGGGATCGCGTCGGCGATCACCTGGACCAGCCGGGCCGAGGTCGTGAACGGCTCGACCGCGCGCGCGGCGACGATCGCCGCGGCGATCCGGCGGGCGCTGCGCTCCTCGCCGTAGCTGCGCAGGATCCGGGCCAGGTCGGTACCGGACCAGGTGTTCACGATGGTGGCGGCGGTGAGTTCCGAGTCGGGGTCCATCCGCATGTCCAGGGGCGCGTCGACCGCGTAGGCGAAGCCGCGCTCGGTGCGATCGATCTGCAGCGAGGACAGGCCGAGGTCGAGGCAGATGGCCTGGACCCGGTCCAGGCCTGCCTCGGCGAGCACCTCGGGGAGCTCGTGGTAGACGGCCCGGAAGAGCCGGACCCGGTCGCCGAAGCGGGCCAGTCGCTCGCCGGCGATCGCGAGTGCCGCGGGGTCGCGGTCGATCCCGACCAGCCGGGCCTGCGGGCAGGCGTCCAGGACCAGGGCGGCGTGGCCGCCGAGGCCGAGGGTGCCGTCGACGTAGGTGGAGTCCGGCGCCTCGAGCGCCGGCGCGAGGAGCTCGACGATCCGCGTGGCGAGCACCGGCACGTGGGTGGCCCGCAGGTGCCCCTCCGCAGAAACCATGCCCGACCCTCGTCTGCGCTCGTCCAACCAGTGCGGCTCGTGCGTTGGGGTTCCCGTCCGCGTTGCTCGGTGCCTGGCACCGGGGAAGGTGCGCCAGGGACCGGCATCGCGGACGGGAGCCGCACCGCACGAGCCGGTGCGGGTCGTGGTCAGCCCACGACCGTTGTTCCGTCGTCCAAGGCCGCGAAGGCCTCCTCCTGCGCTGCCGAGTACTCCGCCCAGGTCGCCGCGTCCCACACCTCGAGGCGGTTGAACGCCCCGATCACGACGATCTCCTTGGCCAGGCCCGCGTAGGCCCGCAGCGGTGCCGGGACGGTGACCCGGCCCTGGCTGTCCGGCAGTTCGTCCGAGGCGCCCGAGGCCACCATGCGCTGGTAGTCCCGCACCCCGCGGACCGTGGAGGGACCGTTCGCGCTGTTCGCCACCTCGGCCATGAAGGCCTCGGTCGGCCAGACCGCCAGGCAGCGGTCCTGGGCGCGGGTGATCACGAGTCCACCGGCCAGCTGCTCGCGGAATTTCGCGGGCAGGAAGAACCGGCCTTTGTCGTCGAGCTTCGGGGTGTAGGTGCCCAGGAACATGGGTCCGCCCCCCTTCGCTCTCCTCCACTTGGCGCCACCATACTCCACTTTCCACCACTGAACACCCCTTTTGCCTCCAATTCGCTCCCCCGGTCGATCCGGGGTCCGTACCGGGGATTCGCCGGGCCGCATAAGGTGGGCCCGCGGGAGGGAGACAGCGTGGACGCCAGTCGGGAGCGTGAGATCGCCGAGGTACTCACGTTGGCGCAGGCCGTGCGGAGCGCGGTCGGCCAGGTGATCGAGGGCAAGCCCGAGGCGGTCGACCTCGCCATCACCGCACTGCTCGCCGAGGGCCACCTGCTGATCGAGGACGTTCCGGGCGTCGGCAAGACCATGCTCGCCAAGTCGCTCGCCCGCGCGATCGACTGCACGGTGCGCCGGATCCAGTTCACCCCGGACCTGCTGCCGAGCGACATCACCGGGGTCTCCGTGTACAACCAGGGTTCGGGGAGGTTCGAGTTCAAGCCCGGCGGCATCTTCGCCAACCTGGTCATCGGGGACGAGATCAACCGCGCCTCGCCGAAGACCCAGTCCGCCCTGCTGGAGGCGATGGAGGAACGCCGGGTCAGCGTGGACGGCACCTCGCACGCACTGCCCCGGCCGTTCCTGGTCCTGGCCACCCAGAACCCGATCGAGATGGAGGGCACCTACCCGTTGCCCGAGGCGCAGCGCGACCGGTTCCTGCTGCGGATCTCGATGGGCTACCCGCACGCGGAGGCCGAGATCGCGATGCTCGACCACCACGGCGACGCCGATCCCCTGGAGCCACTGCGCCCGGTCACCGACGCGGCGGCGGTGATGGCCGCGATCGAGTCCGTCCGGAGGGTGTTCGTGCACCCGGCGGTGAAGGAGTACCTGGTCGCGATCCTCAACCAGACCCGGACCCTCCCCCAGGCCCGGC
>JBDHZJ010000082.1:0-8028 GCA_039811825.1 Propionicimonas sp. | reverse complement strand
GGCGCTTCTCGGCCCTAGGATCAGTCGCATCAATCCATCTAGGGAGAGAGCATGTCCGACCAGAATCCGACCACGCCGGACCCGAACGAGGCCGTTCCTGGCTACGAGCCCCCCACCACTTCTGAGCCCGCCACTCCGCCCGCGTACACCCCGCCGCCCGCTCCCGAGCCTCCGGCGTACACCCCGCCGAGCGCTGGCGAGCCGCCCGCTCCTGAGCCTCCGGCATACACCCCGCCGTCCACGGGTGGCTATGAGCCGCCCGCGCCCCCGGCGTACACCCCGCCCCCCGCAGGTGGTTACGAGCCGCCGGCCGCGCCGCCGCCCGCCGGTGGCTACTCCGCGCCCGCTGCGGGAAGCTACCCGCCGCCCCCGCCGCCCAGCGGAGGTTTCGCTGAGCCGCCGGCCCCCGGGGCATACCCGCCGCCGGCGGCCGGCTACGGCCAGCAGCCCGGCTACACCGATCCCAACGCCGCGTACGGTGGCGGCTACCCGGCAACCATGCCCCCGGCGGGGGGTGCGCTGGTCGACTGGCCCAAGCGCGCACTCGGCGGCCTGGTCGACTACGTGGCGCCGATGATCGTGATCGGCATCATCGGCAGCCTGGTCTCGAACGTCTCGAGCAGCCTGGGTTCGGCAGTCAACGCGATCCTCGGGATCGCCTGGTGGGCGTATCTGGGCTACAAGAGCGGGAGCACCGGGATCACCTTCGGTCGCAGCATCGCGAAGACCAAGCTGATCAGCGAGCAGACCGGTCAGACGATCGGCGTGGCGAACGGCATTCTCCGCCAGCTTGCGCACATCGTCGACTCGATCATCTGCTACATCGGCTGGCTGTTCCCGCTGTGGGACTCCAAGCGCCAGACGCTCGCGGACAAGATCATGAAGACCGTCGTCGTCGACAACTCCGCAGACCCCAACGCCGGCAACTACAACTGGGGCTGAGCGGTCACATCTCACCCAACCGGCCGGGACGTTCGCGTTCCGGCCGGTTCGGCGTTCCGGCCGGTTTGCGGGGACGGTTCTGTTCTGGTTCGCGGGGACGGTTCCGTTTTGGTTCGCGGGGACGGTTCTGTTCTGGTTCGCGGGGACGGTTCTGTTCTGGTTCGCGGGGACGGTTCCTCTCCAGTCGGATCCGCCCTCCGGTTCGCCCGACCGCGGTCGCTCAGGCCACCCCGGGGACCGCCCAGTCGCCCGAGATCTGCGCTCTGCGGACGCGGGAGACGCTCAGCCCGGTGGCTACGGCGATCTGGGCGTACGAGACGGATCGCGTCCTCAGCTCGCGAATTGCCCGCACTTGAGCCGATCGGCTGAGATTCCGGAACTCCTCCGCGCTGCTGGCACCACTGGCGTACTCGAGAAGCACCGTGACCTCATCCTCGCTATGACCCGACGGGCGTCCCGGCGCAGCCGGCGCCTCGTCGAGCAGCGAGGGCACCGGAACAGAGGTGAGGTGGCTGAGCGCCCCAGGGGGCATGAGCCGTCGGAGCTCCACATCGTCCACGAGCGAGGAGCGTCCGAGGAGACGGCGACTGCTCCAGCGGTACTCCTCGGGGCGACGCGCGAGGCCGGCTTCGACAGGGTTCTCCCAGACGTACCTGATCAGCGAGACGAGGTAGGCGTCGTCCTCCACGGGCTCGCTCCTGAACCGGTCCTGGAAGACGTGCCCCACCCGTCCGTACTTGCGGTTGAACCAGCCGGCGTAGCGGACGCCCAGCCGCTTCATCACGGTGCTGATCGGCTCCTCGCCCGTGCGAAGCACCAGGTGGACGTGATTGGGCATCAAGCAGTAGGCGAGCACCTGGCAGCCGGAGAGCTCCTTCGTTCGGGCAAGCGCGTGGAGGAATCTCGCTCCGTCCTCCTCTTCGAGGAAGATCGCGTCGCGGTTCACGCCCCGCAGCATCACGTGGTAGATCCCTGATTCGGCAAGTTTTCTGGCACGTCGTGGCATTCGGTACTCCTTGGCATTGGTAGTGACACGAAGATCTTCGGCATCGCGGACGGATTCTGCTCAGGTCCTGCGCTGACCTGTGGACAACTGCTCGGTGGCGCCCCGAGCTGTGGATGAGTGAATGACCGTGAGCGGGACGGAACCGTCCCCGTGAACCGAAACGGAACCGTCCCCGTGAACCGAAACGGAACCGTCCCCGCGAACCGAAACGGAACCGTCCCCGGGCGGGGTCGGCTAGCGTGGCGGCGTGCGCGCGTTGGTGAAGACGGCTCCCGGGCCGGGGCTGGAGTTGATCGAGGTGCCGGAGCCGGATTGCGGCCCCGACCAGGTGAAGATCCGGGTGCTGAGGGCCGGGTTGTGCGGCACCGACCTGCACCTGGAGTCCTGGGACGACTGGGCCGCCAGCACCGTGGTGGCGCCGCTGACCATCGGGCACGAGTTCTACGGCGAAGTGGTCGAGGTCGGGTCCGAGGTCACGGGAATCCAGCCGGGTGACCGCGCGTCCGGCGAGGGCCACATCGTGTGCGGACGCTGCCGCAACTGCCGGGCCGGCCGCCGTCACCAGTGCATCCACACCGTGGGGCTCGGCGTGAACACCAACGGTGCCTTCGCTGACCACGTGGTGCTGCCCGCCGCCAATGTCTGGCTGCAGCCGGACGCGATCGACCCCGAACTGGGGGCGATCTTCGACCCGCTCGGCAACGCCACCCACACCGCCCTGCAGTGGCCCGTTGTCGGCGAGGACGTCCTGGTCACCGGTGCCGGCCCGATCGGCGTGATGGCCGCCGCCATCGTCCGGCACGCCGGGGCCAAACACGTCGTCGTCACCGACATCAGCGACTACCGGCTCGACCTGGCGAAGGCTGCCGGTGCCGACCTCTGCGTGAACGTCGGCCGCACCCGGATCGCCGACGCGCAGCAGCAACTGGCCATGCTCGAGGGCTTCGACATCGGACTGGAGATGTCCGGTTCCCCGTCCGCGGTCGACGAGATGCTCGCCAACCTGAACCACGGCGCCAAGGTGGCCATTCTCGGCCTGCCCAAGGACCCCTACCCGATCGACTGGGGAAAGGTGATCACCCACATGATCACCATCAAGGGCATCTACGGACGCGAGATGTTCGAGACCTGGTACCTGATGAGCTCCATGCTGGCCACCTCGCCCGCCCTCGCCGACGCCGTCCGCTCGGTGATCACCCACCGCTTCGGGGCCGAGCAGTGGGCGGACGCCTTCACGGCCGCCCGCAGCGGCGAGTGCGGCAAGGTCATCCTCGACTGGAGCTGACGATCAGGCGGAGGCCGCCTCGTCCGTGTGCCCGTGCGCGAGCGGGTCGGCGTGGCTCCTGGCCGCCCGCAGTGCCCGGCGTCCGGACGGCAGCGCCAGCGCGATCGCCGCAACGCCGAACGTCGCCAACCCGGCCATGACCAGGACGAACTCGACCGACCGGACGTTCGCGAGCGGTCCGAACACCCCCATGCCCACGGGCATCGCGACAGCGGACACGATGCCGAAGAAGCCGAACACCCGGCCCTGCCGCTCGGGCTCGACGGTCTCCTGCAGCACCGTCATGGACGGCGTGGAGAACGCGGGCACCGCAACCCCGATCAGGAACATGAACCCGTAGAACACCCACAGGTTCGTGGCCAGCCCCATCGCGATGGACAGCGCCCCGAACGCGATCGACGCCGCGAGGATCAGGGTGATCCGGCTGAACCGCCTGCCCCAGGAGCCGATGGTCGCGCCGGCCAGCATCATGCCGATCGAGAACGACAGCTCGAGCACGGTGAGCTTCCAGACCTCGTCGCCGAAGCTGCGGGCCACCATCAGCGGGGTGAGGAAGGACGGGGCCGCGGCGAGCACCATCACCACGGCGTACAGGCCGAGCAGCCAGCGGACGAGGGGGTGCGTGACCACGTAGCCGAAGCCGGCGGCCAGGTCCGAGAAGTAGCCCGTCGGCTCGGCGTCGGCGCGGGTGACCATGCCGACGGGCACGAGGGCGAGCAACCCGATCCCGACCGCGGCGGTGACGACGTCGACGCCCAGGATCGCCGCCAGCGGCAGCGTGGCGTAGAGCACCGCCGCCACGGGTGGTGCGACCAGCATCATGCCGGCCTGGATGGACTGGTTGAGGCCGTTGATGGCCAGCAGCCGGCCGGCGGGCACGATCTGCGGGATCAGCGCCGCGACCGCGGGTGTCTGGATGCCCGCCCCGACCGAACGCACCGCGAGCGCCGCGTAGATCAGCCACAGGTCGGTGTGGCCCTGGAACATCAGCACGGCCAGGGCCAGCGTGGCGACGGCGATCGCCGCGTCCGCCCCGATGACCAGGAACTTGCGGTTGTGCCGGTCGGCCCACACCCCGCCGAAGATCGAGACGACCGCCTGCGGCAGGAAGCCGAAGACGGTCGACAGCGCGAGCACCACACCGTCCTTGGTGGTCAGGGTGAGGTACCACATCACCGCGTACTGGACGAGCATCGAGCCGAACAGCGACACCATCTGCCCGCTGAGGAACAGGGCGACGTCACGGCGCCAGCGCGGCCGCTCGTCCATGCCGGGGCCCGTCGACTCATTCGCCATCAGGACATTGTGGCGGTCGCCACTGACAGGACGCGACGGCGTAGCGTGGGCGGCAGGACAGACCAGGAGGAACCATGGACGCAGCCGTCCGCGCCGAGCTCGCCGCCACGCTCACGCAGATCCGCGACGCCGGGCTGTACAAGACCGAGCGGCAGCTGACCACCCCGCAGTCGGCGCACGTCGAGACCGCGGCCGGCCCCGTCCTGAACTTCTGCGCGAACAACTACCTCGGCCTGGCCGACCATCCGGCGGTGGTCGAGGCGGCGAAGGACGCGCTCGACGACTGGGGCTTCGGGATGGCGTCCGTGCGGTTCATCTGTGGTACCCAGACCCTGCACACCCGGCTGGAGCGGCGGCTCAGCGAGTTCCTCGGCACCGAGGACACGATCCTGTTCTCGAGCTGCTTCGACGCCAACGGCGGGGTGTTCGAGGCACTGTTCGGCGAGGACGACGTGATCATCTCCGACGAACTCAACCATGCGTCCCTGATCGACGGGATCCGGCTGAGCAAGGCGCGCCGGCTGCGCTACCGCAACCGCGACCTCGCCGAACTGGAGGACCGGCTCAAGGAGTGTTCGGGGCGGGCCAGGCGGAAGGTCATCGTCACCGACGGCGTGTTCAGCATGGACGGCTCGTACGCGCCGTTGGAGGGCATCTGCGACCTCGCCGACGAGTACCGGGCACTGGTGCTGGTGGACGATTCGCACGCGGTCGGCTTCGTGGGTGCGCACGGTCGTGGGACGCCGGAGCTGTTCGGCGTCGAGGGGGACGTGGACATCATCACGGGCACGCTCGGCAAGGCCCTCGGCGGGGCGTCCGGCGGGTACGTGAGCGGGGCGTCCGAGGTGATCCAGCTGCTGCGCCAGCGCGCCCGTCCCTACCTGTTCTCGAACTCGGTCGCGCCGTCAGTGGTCGCCGGGTCGCTGGCCGCACTCGAGCTGGTCAGCGCTTCCGACGAAGCACGCGAGCGGCTCGCCGCGAACGCCGCGCTCTTCCGCAAGCTGATGGCCGCGGCCGGCTTCGACCTGCTGCCGGGCACCCACCCGATCGTGCCGGTGATGTTCCCCGGCGAGGACGGCGCGCGTACGGCCACCGAGATCGCCGACCGCATGCTGGAGGAGGGGGTGTACGTGATCGCGTTCAGCTACCCGGTGGTGCCCAGGGGGAAGGCGCGGATCCGCGTCCAGCTCTCGGCTGCGCACACCGAGGAGGACGTGCGGGCCTGCGTCCGGGCGTTCACGACGGCGCGGGACGTGGTGGCCTCGCACTGACCGGGTCGGGGACGGTTCTCCGGTTCGCACGGTCTGTCCCGCTTTCCGTTCGCGGGGACGGTTCCTGCGCACCGGAACGGAACCGTCCCCGCGAACCGGATTGGGGACGGTTCTCGCGAACCGGAACGGAACCGTCCGTGAACCGGAATGGGGACGGTTCTTGCGCACCGGAATGGAACCGTCCCCGCGAACCGGAATGGGGACGGTTCTTGCGAACCGGAAAGGAACCGTCCCCGCGCACCGGAAGAGAACCGTCCCCGGGTCTCGGGGAGTGGTCAGCGGTTGAGGTAGGCCAGGACGGCCCGGACGCGGCGGTTCTCCTCATTCGGGCCGAGGCCGAGCTTGGCGAAGATGTTCGCGACGTGCTTGGCCACCGCGGCGGGCGTGACCACGAGCTGTTCTGCAATCTGGGTGTTGGACGCGCCGTTGGCCATCAGCGAGAGCACCTCCAGCTCGCGCGGGGTGAGCCGGCCCAGCACCGGGTCGCCGCGCCGGGCGTTGAGCAGTTGGCCGACCACCTCGGGGTCGACCACCACGCCGCCGGCGGCGACGAGCTCGACCGAGCGCAGGAAGTCGGCCACCCGGCCCACCCGCTCCTTGAGCAGGTAGCCCAGCCCCGCGGACGCGCGCGCCTCCAGCAGCGTGGCCGCGTAGGCCGGGGCCACGTACTGGCTGAGCATCAGCACCGGCAGGTCGGGGTAGGCCTCGCGCAGCTGGACGGCCGCCCGCAGGCCGTCGTCGGTCATGGACGGAGGCATCCGCACGTCCGCGATGACCAGGTCGGGCAGGCCCTCGGTGGCGGCCAGCCGCCGGCACCGCGCGAGCAGCTCCGGCGCGTCCGCCGCCTCGGCGACGACCTGGTGCCCCGCACGCTCCAGGAGCCCCACCAGCCCCGCCCGGATCAGGGCCGCGTCGTCGGCAACCAGCACTCGCATCCTGTCTCCTTCCGGGCCAGCCCGATCCTCTCACACCGGCCGGGGCGGCCCCGTTGGGCTCAGCGGTTCGGGAAGCTCGCCCGCAGCCGCGTCGGGCCTCCGGGCGGGCTCGACAGCCAGAAGTCGCCGCCGAGGGCCCGCGTCCACTCGACCAGGCCGCTCAGGCCGTGCCCCGGACGCACCTGCGCCCCGCCCACCCCGTCGTCGTACACCTCGACCAGCAGCGGGTCGGCGAGGTCCAGCCGGACCGTCGCCGCGGATGCCTGCGCGTGCCTGGCCAGGTTCGTGAATGCCTCGCTGACCAGGTAGTACGCGGCAAGCGATGTCTGCTCCCCCGGCGTCCGGTCGCCGGTCACCTCCACCCGGACGGTGAGCGGCTGGCGTCCGGCCAACTCGCCGACGGCTGCGACCAGCCCGCGGTCGGTGAGCAGTTGCGGGTGGATCCCGCGGATGGTTTCGCGCAGGGTCGTCGTCGCGGACTCGACGGACGTCTGGGCCGACTGCAGCGCGCGCCTCGCCCCGTCCAGATCACCCCGGCCGAGCGCGTACTCGGCCTCGCCCAACTGCATGCTGAGCAGCACGAGGTGCTGTTGGGCGCCGTCGTGCAGGTCGTGCTCGATCCGCCGCCGCTCCGCGGCGAACACGTCCACGAGGTTCCGGCGGGAGGCGGTCAGCTCGTCCACCTGGCGGCTGAGCTCGGAGTGCGGCCGCAGCTGGATGTCGACCATGATCGCCTGCGCGGCGGCGAGCGCCCACGCCACGTACAGCCCGATGACAAGGACGATCGCCAACCCGCCGCCGGTCAGGGCGAGGTCGATGCCCCACTCGAGGTTCGCCACCATCCCGACCACCGTGGAGGCCAGGGACAGCACCAGCAGCGCGAGGATCGAGCCCGGGATGGCGTCCACCAGCCCGAACAGGACGGTGATGCCCCACACGGCGAGATTTCCGTCGCTGAAGCCGCGCGCGTCCCAGGGGTGCCGGACGCGGGAGCGCGGCAGCGGGGTGAGCCGCGGCAGGCCGAGGACGACCAGTCGGCCCCGTTCGACGTTGGCCGTCGCCCAGGTCACCAGCGGCAGCACCAGCACTCCGAAGACCGCGGCGAGCAGGGCGAGTACGCCGCCCACGATCGAGGTGAAGCAGTACGCCACCGCCCGCCAGCCGATCGGATGGACCAGCATCAGCAGCGGGTTGTGCGGCGCCGCGAGCCGACTCCGGAACTCGGCGTCGGCGAGCGGGCTCTGCGTGGTCACCCGGCCAGCCTAGGGGTGGCCGACCCTGCGGGGGAGAGCG
>JBDHZJ010000081.1:0-8095 GCA_039811825.1 Propionicimonas sp. | reverse complement strand
TCCCACGCCGCGCCTTCGTCGCCCAGATCATGGGGCTGCCGATGAGCGTCCACGTGCGCGGGCCGCGGGCCCGGGACACGGCGGTCGAGGCCGCTGTGGAGCAGGCGTTCGACGAACTGCGCGCCGACGAGGCCATGTTCAGCATCTGGAGGCCGGACAGCCCGGTGAGCCGGATCCGGGATGGACGCGACTCCCTGCGCGAGGCCGACCCGCGGATCCTCCGGGTGGCGGAGCTGTGTGAGGTGGCCGGGCACCGGACCGGAGGCGCCTTCTCCGCGTGGCTGCCGGACGCCGACGGCACCGTCCGGTTCAACCCCACCGGCCTGGTCAAGGGCTGGTCGGTCGAGCAGGCATTCACCGGCCTGGTCACGCGCCTGCGCGAACTCGGGGGCCACGATGCCCTGGTCAACGCCGGCGGCGACATCGCCGTCCGCTGCACCCGCACCGACAGCCCTGCGTGGACGGTCGCCATCGAGGACCCGCGCGATCGCACCCGCCTGCTGCGCACCCTGGAGTTGCGCACCGGCGCCGTCGCCACCTCGGGGACGGCGGCCCGCGGCACACACATCACCGACCCGGCGACAGGCGCCCCCGCCACCGGGCTGCTCTCGGCCACCGTGATCGGCCCCGAACTGACCTGGGCGGACGTCTACGCGACCGCCGCCTTCGTGAAGGGCCCCACCGCCGTGGGCTGGCTGGCCACGCTCCCCCGGCACGCCGCCGTCCTGGTCGGCCACGACGGCCGGGTCACCACCGTCCAGGCCCCCGCCTGACCCGGGGACGGTTCCTTTCCGGTTCGCGGGGACGGTTCCTTTCCAGTTCACAAGAACCGTCCCCATTCCGGTTCACGGGGACCGGTTCACGGGGACGGTTCCTTTCCAGTTCGCAGGGACGGTTCCTTTCCAGTTCACAAGAACCGTCCCCATTCCGGTTCACGGGTCCGTCCCCCTTTCGGTCCAAGGCACTCCGCCCCTTGTCAACCGCAAGAACTGAAACGGGAACCGTCCCCGCCGGTCGGCGTGCGTGACGCGGAACGAGAACCGTCCCCGTTCCACGTCGCGGAAGGAGCACCGTCCCCTTCCCCGTCAGTCGAGGTCCTCCCCGGCCAGGGCGCGGGCGGCGAGCCGCTCCTCCTCGCTGACCTCCCAGACCTCCTTCGCCGCGCGCAGTGCGAGCACGACGATGAAACAGCCCAGCGCGAGGTCCGGGATCCCCGAACCGGTCCAGGCCGTCACGCCCGCCATCGCGATGATCGCGACGTTGACCAGCACGTCGTTGCGGGCCGAGAGGAACGCGGCCCGGCTCAGTGAACCGCCGTGGTGGCGGACCCTGGCGAGCAGCCAGGCGGCCGTCCCGTTGACGACGATCGCGCCCAGCGAGGCGAGCACCACCGGCAGCACCGCGGGTGGGGTCGGGTCGCGGAACTTCTCGAACGCCTCCCAGCCGGCCAGCAGCGCGGGTCCGAGAATGAGCACGCTCATCACCTTGCCCATCACCGACCGGTGCACCAGCGGCCAGCCGAGGGCGAGGAAGATCAGCACGTTCACCGCGGTGTCCTCGAGGAAGTCGACGCTGTCGGCGAGCAACGCGACCGAGCCCGCAGCCAGCGCGACGGCGAACTCGACGAAGAAGTAGGCGAGGTTGAGCCCGGCAACGATCAGGACGGTGCGGCGCAGGCCGCGCGGATCGACCTGCTCCCCGGATCCGTACTCCGGCTCGGTCGCTGCCACTTGCTCACGATAGCCACCGCGACGCGTCCGAGCGTGGGAATGGGATCGGGCTCCTCCGGGTACTCCTGCAGCACCGGAGAGGGAGGCGAGGTGACGAGTCGAGTGAGCGGGCCCAGCGCGGCGAGTGCGGTCGCGGACCATCCGGTGGTCGAGGCCGGAGCCCGGGCCGGCTACCTCGTCAACGGCGTGCTGCACCTGCTCGTCGCCGCGCTCGGGCTGCAGGTCGCCTTCGGCGACAAGGGGGCGGAGGCGGATCCGAAGGGCGCGATGAGGCTGGTTTCCGACACCCCGGTGGGCGGTCTGGTGCTGGTCGCGATCGTCGCGGGCTTCGTCCTGTTGGCCGTCTGGCAGGTGAGCGAGGGCATCCGCAGCCGCAAGGCCGCGGACCGGGTGAAGGCCGTCGGGAAGACGCTGGTGTACCTGGTGCTCGCCTGGGGAGCGGTGACGATCCTGCTCGGCGGGGGCACGTCGGGCCCGGCCCAGGCGAAGGACGCCACGGCCACGGTGATGAGCCTCCCGTTCGGCCAGGCGCTGGTCGGGGCCTGCGGCCTGGCCGTCATCGGTGTGGGCGCGTTCCACATCCACAAGGGCTGGACGGAGGGGTTCCGCGACGACCTGGAGACCAGTCCGGGCAGCCTCCTGATCACCGTCGCGAGGATCGGCTACATCGCCAAGGGCGTGGCGCTGATGGCCCTGGGCAGCGGACTGGTCACCGCCGCCGCGCTGCACGACCCGTCCCGTTCACGCGGTCTGGACGGCGCGCTGAGCGACCTCGTCGCCCTCCCGTTCGGGCAGGTACTGGTGGCGCTGATCTCGAGTGGCTTCGCCGCGTACGGCGTCTACTCCTTCGCCAGGGCCCGCCACGCGAAGGTCTGAGCGCCCCGGTCCGGGTTGGGGACGGTTCCTTACTCGGCCCACCTGAGAATGGACTGAGTAAGGAACCGTCCCCAACTCGGTCCAGGTCAGCTGTCGAGGAGGGTGGAGACCTCAGCCCCCCGCCACCGCCGCTCCGGCCACCAACGTTCGCACCACAGCCGTACCCATCAACCCAGTCTCCCGCCGCTGCGCGGTGGCCTCAAGGCCGGGCGGCGGGACAGGGGCCTCAGACGTTCACGCCGGCACCGCGGGCGTTGTAGAGGACGGCGTGGCCGCGTCCCACCCAATCTGCGTAGTCCCGAAACACCCGCAGCGCCTCGGCCCGCCCGACGCCCTTCGTCACCGCGATCCCGCGACGGGCGAACTCCCCGATCCAGTCGTCGACCACCGGCCCCTCGTCGAAGCCCGTGATCGCCTCCAGCTCATCGGAGTCGTCGGGGATGACGATGTGTGAGACACCCGCCCACAGCGCCGCACCACAGCACTGCAGGCAGGGCCGCCAGTTCACCACCAATTCGGTGGACGGGGCGCCGCTCGCGCCCAGGTCCCAGGTGCCGCGGGCGCGCTGGGCGAGGCTGAGCGCGACCACCTCGGCGTGGCTCACGGACAGGTGGGACGCGAGCACGCGGTTCACGCCGGCCGACAGGACCCGGCCACTCGCGCGCTCGACCACGATCGCGGCGAACGGACCACCGCCGCCGTCGCGGAAGTTGAGGTCGGCCAGGTGGTTCACCAGCTGCATCCGCTGCTCGAGCGTGGCCAGCACGTCCCCGGCGGCTCCGGCCTCCTCGGCCACCCACGACGGGAGTTCCACCTCGAACCGCGTTGAGAGCTGCATCCGCCACCTCCATCGTGGATCTCCATGCTACGGCGACCCGGGACGGCGCGCCCTCGCCTCGTCGGGGCGCTTCCGGCGACGCTCCCCCGCATGGAAGTCGCGCCGCGCGGGTACGTCTTGGTGCAGTCGGCGAGGAGGCGCAGCGTGTCAACAACGAACGAGCGGGGCAGGGCGACGGACGTACCCACGTCGGCGTCGGAGGTCGTCGACCATCCGGTCGTGGAGGCGGGCGCCCGCGCCGGCTACGCGGTGAACGGCCTGCTGCACCTGCTGATCGCGGTGCTCGGGCTCCAGGTGGCGTTCGGGCACAAGGGCGCGGAGGCCGACACCTCGGGCGCGATGCGCCTGGTCGCGGGGAGCCCCGTGGGCGGGGTGGTGCTCGTCGCCATCGTGGTGGGGTTCGCGCTGCTCGCGGTCTGGCAGGTCGCAGAGGGGGTGCGCGCGCACGAGGCGTCCGACAAGGCGAAGGCGTTCTCGAAGGCGGTGGTGTACCTGGCCCTGGGCTGGGGGGCGGTCGCCCTGATGATGGGCTCGTCGAAGTCCGGCTCGTCGCAGGCCACGGACGCGACCGCGACCCTGCTGGGACTGCCGTTCGGGCCCGTCCTCGTCGGCGCGGGCGGCCTGGCGGTGATCGGCGTCGGCGCGTACCACGTCCACAAGGGCTGGACGGAGGGTTTCCGCAAGGACCTCGAGAGCAGCCCTGGCCGACCCGAGGTGATCGCAGCCCGGGTCGGCTACATCGCCAAGGGCATCGCGCTGGGCGTCGTCGGGGTGGGGCTGATCGCCGCAGCCGCGCTGCACGACCCGTCGCAGTCGAAGGGGCTGGACGGAGCACTGAGCGACCTCGTCGCCCTGCCGTTCGGGCAGGTGCTGGTCGCGCTGATCTCGCTCGGCTTCGCCGCCTACGGCTTCTACTCGTTCAGCAGGGCCCGCCGGGCCAGGGTCTGAGTCGGGGCGGGCCCGTCCCCCGCGTCGCGGCGGAGGAACAGCCAGCCGATCACGCCGCAGGCCACGCCGTTGGCGACGCCCCACGTCACGTCGCTGGCGTAGTGCATGCCCAGGTACAGCCGCGACCAGCCGAGCACGACCAGATAGCCCGCGAGCAGGAGCGCGACCACGGCCCGCTGCACCCGTCCGGCCACGTACGACAGGCCGAAGAAGAGCAGGACCAGCAGCTGTGCCGTGGTGGCGCCCATGTGGCCGCTGGGGAAGCTGGCGGTGGGCTGCCCGATGTCGAGCTGCTCCACGGGGGGCCGGGACCGGCCGACGATGGTCGAGGTGGTCAGGTGCACGAAGGTGTGCAGGTTCAGCGTCACGAAGGGGATCAGACCCATCCACCACTGGCGGGTGACCAGCAGGAACAGGCCCACCGCGAACACGCAGATGACGATGTTGCCGCTCACGCCGCCGGTGGCCGACGTGATCCGGGCCAGCTCGTCCAGCACGGGCGTGCGGCCCTGTTGCAGGGTCTGGTTGATCGCACCCTCGCCCACCCGGGCCGCGAGCGGGCCGGTGGCGAGTGCGCCGGCGCCGAGCCCGACCAGGATCAGGGCGATGCCGGGCAGGACCGCCCGGACGACGAGGTCGCGGGTGGCGGACAGCAGCGTCGGCGCATCGGGGTCGTCGCGGTAGCGGGTGAGGAAGGCGACGTCGGCGGTTTGGACGAGGACGCTCATCCGGCCGACCCGCCGTCGGCGCCGTCGGCCCTGTCGGCGGGGACGCGGACCAGCAGCGGATCCGGGCCGACCCGGGCCTCCATCCGTCCGCGCGAGCCGACCGGGTCGCCGTCCAGCTGCGCGGGGACGGATCCGGAGACCTGGAGCCGGAACCGGTCTCCGGTGAGCCGGTACACGTCGGCCCTGCGCGTGCGGGTGACGACCTCGCCGATCACCGCGAGCCAGCCGAGGACGCCGCGCGGCGCCGCGAGAACGGCATCGAGGGAGCCGTCGTCGATCCGAGCGTCCGGCAGCAGGTTGAGCCCACCGGGGAGCTCGCCGCAGTTGCCGATCAGCACGAGCCGGGCCCGCCGGCTGATCGCATCGCCCTCGGGTGAGGACAGCTCGGCGCCGAAGCCGCGCTCGGCGAGCGCCTTGATCCCGGAGAGCAGGTAGGCCGGCCAGCCGACGGCGTTCTTCACGGTCTCGTCCGCGTTCTCCATCATGCTCGCGTCGGCACCCATGCCCGCCATCACCAGGAAGACCTCTTCGGGCTCGTCGTCCCAGGCGACCAGGCCGACGTCGATCCGCCGGTCGGAGCCGTCGAGGGCGACGCCGAGGGCCGCATCGAGGTCACCGACCGGGAGTTCGAGGTTGCGGGCGAGCAGGTTCCCCGTGCCACCCGGCAGCAGCCCGAGCGGGATCCCGGACCCGACCAGTGCACCCGCCACCGCCCGCACCGTGCCGTCGCCGCCGAGCGCGCAGACCACCGACGCACCGGCTTCGAGCGCCTGCCGGGCCTGGCCCTCGCCGGGGTCGTCCTCGGTGGTCTCGTACCAGAGCAGTTCGAGGTCGCGGCGCTCGCACTGCTCCCGGATCCTGCGCCGGACCTGCTCGGGGTCGTCCTGCTTGACCGGGTTCCACACCACCGCCGCGCGGGTGGTCCTGGTGGACGCCCCGGTGGCGCCTGTGGAGGGCGGTCGCCCTTCGGGTTCCATGTCGTCCTCCCGGTTCGGGCAGCCGCCGGCGCGAACGTGGCCGGGCTCGTGGGGACGCGACCTGCTCGGGCGCGTCCCGTGGCGAGGGATGACTACCCGCTGGCAGGGCGGAGCAAACCGGCCGCGCGTCCGGCTACTTCCCGAGGCCCTCCGCGTCGGGGACGCCCTCGCTGTGCACGTCCGGCGCGCCGTCGTCGCGGGGCGGGGGCTTCTCGAGGACGCGGCCTTCGTCCGTCCGGCTGTCCACCTCACCCGCGCCGGCCTCGTCGCGGCGTTCGATCCGGAGCAGGACCTGGTGAACGGTGGCGATCAGCACGATCCAGGCCAGGCCGAACACCCAGCCGAAGACCACGTCGGTGAGCCAGTGGTGCCCGAGGAACACCCGGCTCAGCCCCATCGCGACCGACCAGCAGACGGCTGCGACCACGCTCGCGATCCGGATCCACAGCCGGACGCTCAGCCAGACCGCGAGGTAGGCGAAGGCGAGCGAGATCACCGTGCTGTTCAGGGTGTGGCCGGACGGGAAGGACGGCGCGTACTCGTACGGCGGGACGGCGTCGGCCAGCGGCGGCCGCTTGCGTCCGACGATCGCCTTGCCGACGGCGGTGAAGACCAGCGATCCGGCGGACGCGACCAGGACCAGCACCAGGATGGTCCGGCGCCGCCAGTACCAGTACAGCAGCGCCAGCAGGACGAGGCCCATCACGACCATCGGGCCGGTGTCGCCGAGGTTGGTGAAGGCGGTCACCCAGTACTCGCTCGCGGGGGTGCGGGCCCGGATCGCCCACTCGAGCACGGGCTGGTCGAGGCCGCTGATGCCGTCGGACTCGGCGACGGCCTCATAGACCGCCGTACTCACCGTGAGCAGGCCGGCGAACACCGCGGCCCCCACGGCGCCGATGATCAGCATGGCGGCATTGGGACCGACGCGGTCGTGCACCGACTTCAGCAGTCGGGCCGGCGGGTTCTCGGTCGTGGCCATACCGTCGCTGTACCCCGTTGCGGGGCGGCGAGACCTCGCCCAGCGGCCAGGCGCCCCTGGCCAGGCGCCCCCGGCAGGACTCGAACCTGCGCACGACAGATTAGAAGGCTGTTGCTCTATCCACTGAGCTACGGGGGCCGACGTCCATCGATGGTATCTGGCCCTTGTCGGAGCCGCGAGGCAGGATGGCGGCATGAACACTCTCGACGTCGTTCGCGACTCGCTGGGCCGCGTCCACGAACTCATCCCTGCGATCCTGGACGGGCTCACCGGCGACGACCTGCTCTGGCGGGCCGACCCGGAGGCGAACCCGATCGGCTGGCTGGTCTGGCACCTCACCCGCGTCGAGGACGACCACCTCGCCCACCTCGGCGGCGTCGAGCAGGCCTGGACGGCGGACGGCTGGTACCAGCGGTTCGGGCTGCCCTACCTCAGGCAGGCCCACGGCTTCCGGATGGCCCCGGCCGAGGTGGGCGCCTTCAACGTCACCGACACCCACCTGCTCAGCGGGTACGCCGCCGCCACCTGGGAGCAGACCAGGGCGGTGCTGGCCTCGCTGTCGGACGACCGGCTGGACGAGGTGATCGACACCCGCTACACCCCTCCGGTGACCGTCGGCGTCCGGCTGGTCTCGGTGATGGTCGAGACGGCCCAGCACGTCGGACAGGCCGGATATGTGCGCGGCTTGCGGGAACGCCGTCTGGGTATCGACTCCGGCTGGGCGGGCACCGCGTGACCACGGGGTGGCCAGCAGCACTACCTAACACCGTAAAGTGTCGCCCGTGAACGAACACCTGGTGTGGGTCGACTGCGAGATGACCGGCCTCGACCTCAAGGCGGACGCCCTGATCGAGGTCGCCGCGCTGGTCACCGATTCAGAACTCAATGTGCTCGGTGACGGCATCGAGGTCGTCATCAAGCCCTCCGCCGAGGCGCTCGCCCAGATGGGCGAGTTCGTCCGCACCATGCACGAGAACTCCGGGCTGCTGCCGCTGCTCGAGGACGGCCTGACCATG
>JBDHZJ010000080.1:0-8139 GCA_039811825.1 Propionicimonas sp. | reverse complement strand
TCGGTGCAGGATGCCGCCGATATTCATCAGGCAGGCGTTGTCGCCGGTGACGAGGTACTCGGCTCCGGTCTCCAGCACGTGCCGGGCCTTGTCGGAGGCCATCGCGACGGACACGTCGGGGTTCTTCACCGAGAAGGTGCCGCCGAACCCGCAGCACTGCTCGGCGGCGGGCAGGTCGACCAGATCGATCCCCTTCACCGCCTGCAGCAGCCGGTAGGGACGGTCGCCCACCTTCGCCACCCGCACCGAGTGGCAGGTGGGGTGGTAGGTGACCCGGTGCGGGAAGTAGGCGCCCACGTCCGTGACGTCGAGGACGTCGACCAGGAACTCGCTGAGGTCGTAGGTCTTCGCCACCACCTCCTCGACCGCCTCGCCCAGCTTCGTGTCCCTGGCGTGCTCGGCCAGCATCGGGTGCTGGTGCCGGACGGCGCCGACGCACGAGCCGGACGGGCCCACGATGTAGTCGTACCCGGAGAAGGCCTTCACGTAGTTGCGGACGTCGGGGACGGCGGCGTCGAAGTAGCCCGTGTTGGTGAACATCTGGCCGCAGCAGGTCTGCTCCAGGGGGAACTCCACCCGGCAGCCGAGCCGCTCCAGCAGCGTGACGACGGCCTTCGGCGTGCCCGGGAACATGACGTCGTTGATGCAGGTGGCGAACAGGGCGACAGTGGGCCCCTGTGCGTGGATCGTCATCGTTCCTCCTGCCGCCGACATCACTGTCCGATCTGAACCGCCTTATTGGTCAGACCATTTCCGAGTCTGGACCCGGAGCCCGCGATCGTCAAGTGCCTCAGCTGATTTCCGCCACAATGGGCGGGTGAGTGTGACCGAGGAGCGCGACGGCCTGCACGCCTACGAGGTGGTCCTGAAGCACATCGAGGCGGGCATCCTGGCCGGGACCCACCATCCTGGCGACCAATTGCCCACCGAGCGCGACCTGGCCGCCCAGCTGGCCGTGAGCCGGTCGGCGGTACGGGAGGCGATGCGGGTGCTGCAGACGCAGGGCCTGATCACGTCCAGCACCGGACCCGGCCGGGGCACCCGGATCGCGCCGTCCCGCGGGGACGCGCTGGCCCGCATCTTCCAGCTGCACCTGATGCTCTCCGACGCTGGCACCGCCGACCTGACCGAGACCCGGATAGCCCTCGAGCGCTCGTCCGCGGCGCTCGCCGCCCGGCGCACCAATGCACGGTCGCTGCGCAAGCTGCGCGGCCTGATGGTGGCCATGGACGGTGCCGAGGAGGTGGACGAGTTCAACGACCTGGACACCGACTTCCACGTCCAGATCGCCCGAACCGGCCAGAGCGAGCTGATCGCGGACCTGACCGTCGGCATCCGGCAGGCCGTGCGCGAGGCGATCCGGACCGCATCCGCCGCACTGCCGAACTGGCCCGAGCACCGCGACCAGTTGCGGCACGAGCACGCCGAAATCCTCAGCGCGATCGAGTCCGGCGACTCCGCGGCCGCGGCGAACCTCGTCGAGCAGCACATCCGGCGGGCCTACGTGACCCTCGGCATCGGCACCGACGAGGAGCCTCCCAACCCCCGCTGAGCCCGCGGACCAGCACGATTCGATCGTCGCCTGCACGAATCGTGCCTTTGGTCCGACCAATGCTCCGATCGGGCTTACCTCCCGGCCGCGCGAGTGCTACGACGGAAGCAGGTACAACGCCGTACCGACGTGCCCGAGAGAGGTGTGCTCAGTCGTGGAGACCTATCAGCAATTCATCAACGGTGCCCTGGTCGACTCCCACTCGCCGGAGTGGATCGAGATCGAGAACCCGTACACCAACGAAGTGATCGCGCGCGCCCCGAAGGGCGACACCGAGGACGCCGACCGCGCGGTGGCGGCGGCGAAGGCTGCGCAGCCGGCCTGGGCCAAGTGGGCCCCGGTGGCCCGCGGCGCGTACCTGAAGCAGTTCGCGGAACTGATCCGGGCGAACCGGGTCGAACTGGCGAAGACGCTGGCCAGCGAGCAGGCGAAGATCCTGCCGCTCGCCCAGGTCGAGATCGACGTCACCGCCGAGTACTTCGACTACTACGCCGGCTGGGCCCGCATCTACGAGGGCGAGATCATCAACTCCGACGACCCGCGCGAGAACATCCTGCTGTTCCAGAAGCCGATCGGTGTCGTCGCCGGCATCTGCCCGTGGAACTTCCCGTTCTTCGTGATGGCGCGGAAGGTGGCCCCGTCGCTGCTGGCGGGTTGCACGACCATAATCAAGCCGTCGTCCAACACCCCGGCCACCACCTTCGAGTTCGCGAAGCTCGTCGCGTCCCTCGACCTGCCGCCGGGCGTGCTGAACTTCGTCTCCGGCGGTGGCGCCACCCTCGGCAAGGCCCTGGTCAGGCACCCGGACGTCGACATGGTCTCGCTCACCGGGTCGGTGGAGGCCGGCCAGGAGATCCTGCGCGACGCCGCCGACAAGGTCATGAAGACCTCGCTCGAGCTGGGTGGCAAGGCGCCGGCGATCGTGTTCGGCGACGCCGACCTCGACATCGCCGCGAAGGGCGTCACCGACTCCCGGCTGATCTTCGGCGGGCAGGTCTGCAACTGCGCCGAGCGGGTGTACGTGCACGCCAGCATCTACGACGAGTTCGTCGCGAAGCTCAAGGCGTCCTTCGAGGCGGCGGCCTACGGTGACCCGTTCGCCGACCCGACGCCGGTCTACAGCTCGCAGATCGACAAGGCCCAGCTGGAGAAGATCGACGCCATGGTGCAGCGCGCGGTCGCCGACGGGGCCCAGATCGTCACCGGTGGCAAGCCTGCCGAGGTGGGCACCGGCTACTTCTACGAGCCGACCCTGATCGCCGGCGCGGCGCAGGAGTCCGAGATCGTGCAGAAGGAGGTCTTCGGCCCGGTGCTGCCGATCGTGAAGTGGGACGACTACGACCAGGTGATCGCGGACGCCAACGACTGCGAGTACGGCCTCACGTCCTCGATCTTCACCACGAACGTCAACACCGTGATGCAGGCCGTGAAGGACCTGAACTTCGGCGAGACCTACGTGAACCGCGAGCACTTCGAGGGCATCCAGGGCTTCCACGCCGGCTGGCGGAAGTCCGGCATCGGAGGGGCGGACGGCAAGCACGGCCTCTACGAGTACCTGCAGTCCCAGGTGGTCTACATCCGCTACTGATTCCCCGTCCCCACCCAGACGCTCCCGAAACTCGAGTTTGCTCCCGAAATTTCGGGAGCGTCTGCGAATTTCGGGAGCGTTTGGGTGGGGACGCAGCGGGGGCGCGGCCAGACCGGCCGCACCCCCGTCCTGCGATCGCGCTCAGTCGCGGTCGCCGAGCCCGTGCTCGAGCGGGTTGGGATCCGGCTCCTCCGGAACCGGGGGTGTGGCCTGGGTGTTGTCCGAGCCGAGCCCGAACTTCACGCCCTCCTCGTCCTCGGCGGACTCGCCGACGTAGGGCCCCTCCGAGGGACCCAGCCCGTGTTCGATGCCGTGGCCGGGGTCGCCGTGCGGCAACGGGCCGCCACCCTGGGTGCTCTCCGATCCGAGACCGTACTCGTTCACGCTGTCGGACATCGTTTCCTCCTTCGGGACCTGGTCCGGTCCCTCACTTCAGGTCTACCCGCTCGGGTGCCTCCTCACCAGAGGCCTGCGCAGGACTTACCCGGGATAGCCTCGTCCCATGCCCGGACACCCCCCGCGATCGGCCCGCGTGGCACTGGCGCTCCCGCTGGCCGTCGCCCTCGCCGGCTGCGTCCCCGCTCCGGCGCTCCCCCCGTCCGTCGCCCCGCCGCCGTCCACCGCCACGTCCGCGTCGAGCCCGTCCACCGCCACGTCCGCGTCAAGCCCCGCGCCGGGCGCGACCGCCGCCGCGACCGGCCTGGCGTCCCCGGAGAAGAAGGACCTCGCGATGCAGCTGGTCTCCAGCGCCGAGAACTCCTCGCTCGACTGGCGGGCCCAGTACCGCTACCTGGAGGACATCGGGGACGGCCGCGGCTACACCGGCGGCATCATCGGGTTCTGCTCCGGCACCGGGGACATGCTCGAGGTCGTCCGGCAGTTCACCGACGCGCGCCCGGACAATCCGCTGGCGAGGTTCCTCCCCGCGCTGAGGAAGGTGAACGGCACCGCGTCCCACGCCGGGCTCGGCACCCCGTTCGTGAAGGCGTGGCACGCCGCGGCGAAGGACGCCGCCTTCCGGGCCGCACAGGACGCCGAGCGCGACCGCACCTACTTCGACCCCGCGGTGGCGCAGGCCGAGGCGGACGGACTGCGGGCGCTCGGCCAGTTCATCTACTACGACGCGATGGTCATGCACGGTCCCGGTGACGACGCCGACAGCTTCGGCGGGATCCGCGCACGGGCACTGCGGAAGGCGGATCCGCCCGCCCTCGGGGGCGACGAGACGACCTACCTCAACGCCTTCCTCGACGCGCGGAAGCGGGCCATGAAGGCCGAGGCCGCGCACGAGGACACGTCCCGGGTCGACGACGCCCAACGGGTGTTCCTCGAGGCCGGCAACCTCGACCTCGACCCGCCGCTGCGCTGGCACGTCTACGGCGACGTGTACCGGATTCCCTAGCCGGATGGCACCGCAGGGGAGGGTTCGGGTGGCCACGGTCCGGGTGGGACGGCGACTCGGCGCGTCGGCGCTGGACCTGCTCGTGGTGGCCGGGTGGGTGGTCGTCGCCGCCGCGCTCGGCGTCCTGCTGCGACAACTCGGCGTCGACGTGGCCGCGTCCGAACTCACGTCCAACCTGACCGCGTTCGCCGTGCTGGTGGCTCCGGTCGTGGTCACCTTCGCCGCGCAGGACAGCTCCGCGAGCCGGGCGACGTTCGGCAAGCGGCGGCTCGGGCTCCAGGTGGTGAACCGTGCCGGTGGCCGGGTAGGGCTGCCGCGAGCCCTGGCCAGGGAGTCGGTGCGGTTCGCGCCGTGGGTGCTCGCCCACGTGGCGGTCTTCGGGCTGGCCCGCGGCTCGGACTGGCCGGGCTACCTCGTCCTGGCGGTGCTCGCCCAGGTGATCGTGCTGGCCTCGATCGCCATGATGGCGGCCGACCGGCAGGGACGGGCGATCCACGACTGGTGCGCCGGGACGCGGGTCGTGGAGGCTACGGCGCCGTCGGCTACCGGACCCTGACCGTGACGGACTGCTTCGACGAGGTGAGGCGGGAGTTGCCCACGTAGGTCGCCTTGAGGACGCGCTTCCCCGTCTTGCCGAGCTTCGGGAACCGGTACTTCACGGAGCCGTTGTCGTCGGCGTCGATCCGGATCGTCTTAAGCCGCTTGCCGTCGAGGTAGAACCGCACCTTGCCGGTCGGCGTCACTCCGTCCGCCGCGGTGGAGACCTGCACCTTCAGGGTGACCCGGGCGCGGTTCCGCTTCAGCGTGGTCCGCGACGGGGTGGCCTTCGTCGTGCTGGACGCCTTCACCACTGTGTAGGCGAACGACGACTTCTTCGTCACCGAGCCGTCGCGGTAGGACGCGGTGACCGATCCCTTCCCCACCGAGGTGGAGGAGAAGCCGGAGACCTTGGCGCTGTCGGTGACCACCGTGGTGTACACGCCCTTGTTGTAGACGGCCTTCACCACCAGGCCCCGGGTGTTCAGCTTCTCGCCGACCGTGTAGCGGACCTGCTTGGGCGCGGTCACCTTGACCGAGGTCAGGACGGGGTCGGACGGCGGCTTGGCGAGCAGTTTCTTGTACGCGGGGCTGACGCCGAACAGGGCGGCCACGTTGCCGGCCGTGTAGGAGACCGACCAGTCCGCGAGCGGCGCCTGGCCCGCCTTCTTCATGTCCATGTACGCGACGTTGGCTTCGCGGGTGATTCCCCAGGGCTTGCCGCTCTTCTCCTGCACGAGCACCTTCGCGGCGTCGAACAGGATCGAGGCGCGGCGCAGGTGGGAGGAGTCCGAGACCAGGCTGTAGCTGGTGTACTTCGACGACTTCGCCAGGATAGCCATGGAGTTCTTCGCGTTGCCGATGGTGCTGGACGCCTTCTTCTCGACCACGATCCGCGACTTCGCCACCCCGTTTGCAACCAGCCACTTGTAGCCGACCTCACCCTCGGTGTGGCCGCTCTTCGGCGCGCCACCGGTGACGAGCACAATCGACTTGGGGTATTTCGCCAAGGCTTTCACGGCCAGTTTGAGCCGACGTTCGAACTTCGTGCTGACCTTTCCGGATTTCTTCAGCGCCGAGCCCAGCACCACAAAGACGTGGCCCTTTTTCGGCAGGCCGGAAGGCACCGTGGAGTTCATCTCCATGGAGTTGTTGATCGTCGACCACGACGCGACGAAGTCCGCCCACAACTCGGCCTCCCAGGCCGAGGACGGCGCCATGGCGCTCACCGCCAGGTCACGCTGGTCGGTGTCCCGGGCCTGCTGGAAGTAGAGGGCCTGCGCCTTGAGTTTGGTCAGCGACGCCGCCTCCGCAGCGTGCGAGACCGGCTCGACGGCGACCCCGCCGACGAAGGCGAAGAAGGAGGCAGCGACGAGTGCTGCGACCAGTGCGCGTACCGTCCTGACCATTGGAACAGACCTTCCGTATTCCGATTTCGCGGGCGCGCCAATAACGCCGGGCACGCATTGTGAGGCGTCGCACCCGCCCCCGAATTCGAGCGGCAACGCCAAATCGCAGCCACTTCAGGCTGCCGTTCTTGAAGTCTCGCACGCAGCCCGGATCGGGGCACATTTGGTTGAGACTTTGGTTCGGCGCAGGTTGAGGGTTGGCCGGTGGGCGGTACGAGGGACGGGCGGGCCCCCGGCGCCCGCACGGCCTCTGGCAGACTCGACCGCGTGCTGACCCTGACCGTGCCCGACGAGGACCTGCTGGCGCGCGTGTCCGACCTTGCCGACCGGGTCGAACTGGTGCTGTGGGACTGCCTCGCACCGCTGCCGGCGGAGGTCGCCGCCCGGGTCGAGCTGGTCCAGATCGGCCACTACTGGGTGCAGCCCGACCGGTGGCGCCGGCTGCACGACCTGCCGAACCTGAAGTACGTGCTGCTGCCGTCGGCCGGGTTCGAGCACGCGCTCCCGCTGGTCCCGGAACACGTCACGTTGTGCAACGGACGCGGGGTGCACTCGACGGGCACCGCCGAACTCGCGCTCGCGCTGGTGCTGGCCTCCCAGCGGGGGCTGGCCGATGCCGTGCTGGCGCAGCAGGAGGGTCGCTGGTCGAGCCCGGAGCTGCCCTCGCTGGCCGATCGGCGCGTCCTCGTGGTCGGGGCGGGGTCGGTCGCCGAGGCGATCGTGGCGCGGCTGCGTCCGTTCGAGGTGGCGATCACGACCGTCGGCCGCACCCCGCGCGACGGTGTGCACGGTGTGGCCGAGCTGCCCGCGCTGTTGCCGGAGGCCGACATCGTCGTGCTCGCGGTGCCCTACTCGCCCGCCACGCACCACCTGCTGGACGCGGCGGGCCTGGCGGCGCTGCCGGACGGCGCCCTGGTGGTGAACGTGGCTCGCGGCCGGGTCGTCGACCAGGACGCGCTGCTGGCCGAACTGCAGTCCGGGCGCCTGCGGGCGGCACTCGACGTCGCCGATCCCGAGCCGCTGCCGTCCGACCACCCCCTGTGGCGGGCCCCGAACACCCTGATCACCGCGCACCAGGGCGGCAATTCCGACGCCACCTACCCCCGCGTGGCCGCCCTGCTCCGCCGCCAGCTCGAGCACCTGCTTGCCGACGAGCCGCTGGAGAATATCGTCCGTCCCTGAGCCGTGCTGGTTCGCGGGGACGGTTCCTTTCCGGTTCGCGGGGACGGTTCCTTTCCGGTTCGCAAGAACCGTCCCCATTCCGGTTCGCAAGAACCGTCCCCATTCCGGTTCGCAAGAACCGTCCCCATTCCGGTTCAAAGGTGCGTCCCCTTTCCGGTCCACGGGGACGGTTCCGTTTCAGTTCAGAGCCCTGACAAGGGAGAACAGGTGAACCGGAAAGGAACCGTCCCCGGTTCGCGAGGTCCGTCCCCATTCCGGTTCGCGGGGACGGTTCCGTTTCGGTTCAGGGAACCGTCCCCGGTCCGGACACGACGTCGAGGAGGCCGCGCTGGACGGCGTCCAGCCAGGCACGGACGTTCGTGCGGGCCTGCGGAGTGTCGGGGTAGCGGGCGCGCAGGTGCAGGCCGGTGTCGTTGACGATGAACCAGACCATCACGCCGTCGTCGCGCACGATCGCCGAGACGTACTG
>JBDHZJ010000079.1:0-8142 GCA_039811825.1 Propionicimonas sp. | reverse complement strand
GACCGCCACGGCATCGTGGTGATCGACGAGACCCCCGCGGTGGGGCAGAACATGGGCATCGCGGGCGGCATCTTCGGCGGCGAACCGCTGGTGACGTTCTCGCCGCAGACCATCGGGGACGTCGCCCGGGCGGCCCACGCCGAGGTGATTCGCGAGCTGGTCGCGCGGGACAAGAACCACCCGTGCGTGGTGCTGTGGTCGATCGCCAACGAGCCGGAGTCGAACACGGACGCGTCCGTGGCCTACTTCGAGCCGCTGTTCGCGCTGGCGAAGGAGCTCGACCACACCCGTCCGGTGGGCTTCGTCAACGTGATGCTGAGCACGTACCCGACCTGCAAGCTGGCCCCGCTGGCGGACGTGATCATGCTGAACCGCTACTACGGCTGGTACGTCGACACCAACGACCTGGCGGCTGCGGAGGAGCACTGGCGGGCCGAGTTGGCCGGCTGGGCCGGCGAGGGCAAGCCGATCATCATCACCGAGTACGGCGCGGACACGATCGCCGGCCTGCACTCGCACAACCCCGATCCGTGGTCGGAGGAGTACCAGGCCGCCTACCTGGAGATGAACCACCGGGTCTTCGACTCCGTGGACGCGGTGGTCGGCGAGCACGTCTGGAACTTCGCGGACTTCCGCACCTCGGGGGCCATCTTCCGAGTGGACGGCAACAAGAAGGGCGTGTTCACGCACGACCGCCGGCCGAAGGCTGCGGCCCACCTGCTGCGTGCGCGCTGGACGGCCCGCCGCTGAGCGTGGAAACAGATGGCAACACGTGCACAATTCGTTGCCATCCTGTCTACATTCATGGGTAGACGCACAATCAGTGCCAGAGCGAAGGATCTTCAGTGACGACGACCTCCAACACCAACTCCCAGGACGTGGGCCAGACCCGGTCCTTCCGTCCCTTCGGTCTCCGGGACAAGCTCGGCTACGCGCTAGGCGACCTCGGCAACGAAGCACGTGGTGATCGAGAACACCGAGACCCTGGCTGCGCGCCACCAGGCCTCGGGAGCGGCCGCCGAGTAGCCGCGATCCGAACCAGGCGGTCCCTGGTCCTGGTCCACCCCGGTGGGCCGGACCAGGACCTTTCCGGTTCGCGGGGACGGTTCCGTTTCGGTTCGCGGGGACGGTTCCGTTTCGGTTCGCGGGGACGGTTCCGTTTCGGTTCGCGAGGACGGTTCCATTCCGGTTCACCCGTTCTCCCTTGTCGGAGGCTTGAACCGGAAAGGAACCGTCCCCGCGAACCGGAATGGGGGCAGACCATGTGAACCGGAATGGGGACAGACCATGTGAACCGGAAAGGAACCGTCCCCTGGGGGGCGTGGCGACAGCGGCGGACCTCCCGGGTTACGGTCGAGGCATGGACGCAGTGCGGACGCGGGCGGTCGGCCTGGGCCTGGCCGCCTGCCTGGGGCTCGCCGGGTGCAGCTTCGCGTCCGAATCCGTGGCGGGGGACGGCTCGTCGTCCGCGGCGGCTCCCACGTCGACAGCGACGACCGCGACCGCGGGGACGCCGGCCACGGCGGCGGGCACGACCTCGTCGCGGCCCGCTTCCCCGACCACCGTGCGCGGGCTGTGCGCGCAGGCCCTGCCCGACCGGACCCTGCTCGGCTGGGGCGCGGCCACCGTCGGCGACTTCCGGGCCTACCGCTACGGGGCCTCGAACAACCAGCCGCTGGCGAAGGCCTTCCCGAATGCGGATGACGCCGAGGCCGGGGGGTGGTGCGCCACCCGGGCCGCGAAGCAGGCGACCACCTGGTGGGCCGTGGTATACGACCGTCGGCCGCGGCGCGCGATAACGGTGGTCGGGCCGGGCGAGGGCAAGCACCTGGGCCGGGTGTCCGGGCCGCAGGTCGTGCCGTGACGCGATCCGGCCAGGCAAGGCCGCCGGTGTGACAGCAGGGGCGGTCGGGACGTGGTGCGCGGCCGAATCACGACACCGCGAAACGGCCGATCTGGCCGTTTCAGGGCCCCACACGCATATCCGACCTTGGCTGAAGCCCCGCGAGGCGCTCCGAAACGCCAATCCGGGCCGCTGAGGCCCACATGGTGGGCCCGGCAACCGGGGAATTCGGGGGTGATCGGCTAGACTGTGGACGTTCTGGAGCGTGCCGCCACTGGATCCCGGTAGGTGGCGCTTTCTTACGTCTGAAAGGTTCCGCGTTGACTGACGAGTCCAGCCTCGCTGTGTCCGCAGCACAGGCCGCGCACGTCGCAGAAGGCAGCTACGACGCCTCCGCGATCACCGTTCTCGAGGGCCTGGAGGCGGTCCGCAAGCGCCCCGGCATGTACATCGGCTCGACCGGCGAGCGGGGCCTCCACCACCTGGTCTACGAGGTGGTCGACAACGCCGTCGACGAGGCGCTGGCCGGCTACTGCGACGCGATCCTGGTCGAGTTGCTGGACGGGGGCGGCATCCGGGTCACCGACAACGGACGCGGTATTCCGGTCAAGGAGCACCCGAAGGAGAAGATCTCCGCGCTCACGGTGGCGCTGACCATGCTGCACGCCGGCGGCAAGTTCGGCGACGGCGGCTACAAGGTGTCCGGCGGCCTGCACGGCGTCGGTGTCTCGGTGGTGAACGCGCTGTCCGACTCGCTCACCGTCGACGTGCACCGCGACGGCTACCACTGGCAGCAGAGCTTCAGCCTCGGCGACCCGGACGAACCGCTGCAGCAGCTCGAGAAGAGCACCGACAGCGGCACGATCGTCACCTTCTACGCGAGCCCGACGATCTTCGAGACCACCACGTACTCCTACGAGACGCTGGCCTCCCGGTTCCGCGAGATGGCGTTCCTGAACAAGGGCCTGAAGATCACCATCATCGACCTGCGGCCCGAGGCCGCTCCGCTCGACGACGACGAGGACGCGCTGGACGCCGCGCCGCACGTCCGCGAGCAGACGTTCCAGTACGACGAGGGCCTGATCGACTACGTGAAGTACCTCACCGGCAGCAAGGACACGATCCACGCGAACGTGATCGCGATCGACGCCACCTCCGACGAGCAGAAGATGAGCCTCGAGGTCGCGATGCAGTGGAACTCGTCGTTCTCCGAGAGCGTGCACACGTTCGCGAACACGATCAACACCCACGAGGGCGGTACCCACGAGGAGGGCTTCCGGGCCGCCCTCACCAACACGGTGAACAAGTGGGGCGAGACCTGGGGGATGATCAAGAAGCGCGAGGACCGGGTCTCCGGCGACGACATCCGCGAGGGCCTCACCGCGATCATCTCGGTGAAGCTGGCCGAGCCCCAGTTCGAGGGCCAGACCAAGACCAAGCTGGGCAACACCGAGGCGCGCTCGTTCGTGCAGAAGGTGGTCAACGACCTGCTCGGCGACTGGTTCGAGAAGAACCCGAACGACGGCAGGGACATCGTCCGCAAGGCGCAGGCCGCCGCCACCGCCCGGGTCGCGGCGCGGAAGGCGCGCGACCTGGCCCGCAGCCGCAAGGGACTGCTGAACAAGGGCCAGTACGGCAAGCTGAGCGACTGCTCGTCCACCGAACCCGCCGAGTGTGAGGTGTTCATCGTCGAGGGCGACTCCGCCGGTGGCTCGGCGAAGGGCGGACGCGACCCGCGCACGCAGGCGATCCTGCCGATCCGCGGCAAGATCCTGAACGTCGAGAAGGCGCGGCTGGACAAGATCCTGCAGAACAAGGAGGTCGAGGCGATCTTCAACACCCTCGGCACCGGGGTGCAGGACGACTTCGACGTGGACAAGCTGCGCTACCACAAGATCGTGCTGATGGCCGACGCCGACGTGGACGGCGCCCACATCCGCACGCTGCTACTGACGCTGCTGTTCCGGTTCATGAAGCCGCTGATCAACGCCGGTCACGTCTACCTGGCGCAGCCGCCGCTGTTCCGGCTGCGCTGGAGCAACGCGCCGCACGAACTGGCCTACTCCGACGCCGAGCGGGACGGCCTGCGCGACGCCGGCCTCGAGGCGGGCAAGAAGCTGCCCAGCGTGAACCCGATCCAGCGCTACAAGGGCCTGGGCGAGATGAACGCCGAGGACCTGTGGGAGACCACGATGGACCCGGAGAAGCGCTCGCTGCTGCAGGTCACCCTGGAGGATGCCGCCGCGGCCGACGAGATGTTCACGATCCTGATGGGCGAGGACGTCGAGCAGCGGCGCAGCTTCATCCAGCGCAACGCCCGGGACGTCCGCTTCCTCGACATCTGATGAACCGGTCCCTGAGGAGTCCCGTGAGAAACGAACTCCCCCAACGGTCCCTGAGGAGCTCTGCGAGGAACGAGCAGAGCGTCACGAAGGGCCACCCCTCGAACGATCTTGCTAGGCAGGAGAACCTGAATGACTGACGGTCCCGACGAACCGACCGACGTCGAAACCCAGGCACCCGAGGACGAGCAGGCGCTCGCCCCCACGATGGCGAAGACCGAGGAGATCGACCTCCAGGTGGAGGTGCAGCGGTCCTACCTCGACTACGCGATGAGCGTGATCGTGGGACGCGCGCTGCCCGACGTCCGCGACGGCCTCAAGCCGGTGCACCGCCGCGTCCTGTACGCGATGTACGACGGCGGCTACCGCCCCGACCGGGGCTGGAACAAGTGCTCCCGCGTGGTCGGCGAGGTGATGGGCCTGTACCACCCGCACGGCGACTCCGCGATCTACGACACCCTGGTGCGCCTGGCGCAGCCGTGGGTGATGCGGCACCCGCTGGTGGCCGGCCAGGGCAACTTCGGCTCCCCGGGCAACGACCCGGCCGCGGCCATGCGGTACACCGAGTGCAAGATGGCGCCGCTGGCCATGGAGATGGTCCGCGACATCACCGAGAACACGGTCGACTTCACGCCCAACTACGACAACCGCGAGATGGAGCCGACGGTGCTGCCGGCGCGGTTCCCGAACCTGTTGGTGAACGGATCGACCGGCATCGCGGTGGGCATGGCGACGAACATCCCGACGCACAACCTGCGCGAGGTGGCGTCCGCGGTGCAGTGGTCTCTGGAGCACCCGGAGGCGTCCAAGGAGGAGCTGCTCGAGGCGGCGATGGAGCGCATCCAGGGCCCCGACTTCCCCAACGGCGCGCTGATCGTGGGCCGCAAGGGCATCGAGGACGCGTACCGCACCGGGCGCGGTTCGGTGATCATGCGGGCGGTGATCGACATCGAGGAGGACCGCAACGGGCGCACCCTGCTGGTGGTCACCGAGCTGCCGCACATGTGCAACCCGGACAACCTCGCGGTGAAGATCGCCGAGCTGGTGAACGCGGGCAAGCTGACCGGCATCGCGGACATCCGCGACGACTCGTCCGCCCGTACCGGCCAGCGGCTGGTGATCATCCTGAAGCGGGACGCCCAGCCGCGCGTGGTGATGAACAACCTGTACAAGCACACCCAGCTGCAGGACACGTTCGGCTGCAACATGCTGGCGCTGGTCGACGAGGTGCCGCGGACGCTGCGCCTGGACCAGTTCATCAGCCACTGGATCAAGCACCAGATCCAGGTCATCCAGCGGCGCACCCAGTACCGGCTCGAGGAGGCCGAGAAGCGGGCGCACCTGGACCGTGGCCTGGTCGCGGCGCTGAACCGGCTCGACGAGGTGCTGGCGCTGATCCGGGCGTCCCGGACGGCCGACGCGGCACGCGAGGGGCTGAAGGACCTGCTCGGCATCGACGACGACCAGGCGCTGCACATCCTGAACACGCAGCTGCGGCGGCTGGCGGCGATGGAGATCGAGCAGATCATCGCCCGGCTGGCCGAGATCGAGGCGCTGATCGAGGACCTGAAGGACATCCTGGCCAAGCCGGAGCGGCAGCGGCAGATCGTCAGCACCGAACTCAGCGAGATCGTCGACAAGTACGGTGACGAGCGGCGCACCCGGATCATCGCCGCGGACGGCGACCTGAGCGACGAGGACTTCATCCCCGACGACGACATGGTGGTCACGATCACGCGCGGCGGCTACGCCAAGCGGACCCGCACCGATCAGTACCGCACCCAGAAGCGGGGCGGCAAGGGCGTGCGCGGCGCGACGCTGCGCGCGGACGACGAGGTGGACCACCTGTTCGCCACGACGAACCACCACTGGATCCTGTTCTTCACCAACCTCGGCCGGGTGTACCGGGCGAAGGTGTGGCAGTTGCCGGAGGCCGGGCGGGACGCGAAGGGTGGCCACGTCGCGGGCCTGCTCAGCTTCCTGCCGGAGGAGCGGATCGCGGAGGTGCTCACGCTGCGCACCTACGACGACGCCCCGTACCTGTTGCTGGCGACGCGCAACGGGCTGGTGAAGAAGACGGACCTGCGGGCATACGACTCGCCGCGCCAGGCCGGCGTGATCGCGATCAACTTCCGCGAGCCGGACGACGAGCTGATCGGTGCGGGGTTGTGTGCGCCGGTGGACGACGTGCTGCTCGTCTCGCGGAAGGGGCAGGCGATCCGGTTCGCCGCGGACGACGAGCAGTTGCGTCCGATGGGACGGGCGACGTCGGGCGTCACCGGCATGAAGTTCCGGGACGGGGACGCGTTGCTGAGCATGTCGGTGATCGACGCGGACATGCCGGAGGACGACCGCTACGTGTTCACGGTGACCGACGGCGGCTTCGCGAAGCGCACCGCGGTGAGCCAGTATCGCCAGCAGGGCCGTGGCGGCCTGGGCATCAAGGCGATGAAGCTCAACGAGGACCGCGGCTCGCTGGTCGGCGGCCTGGTGGTGCAGGAGTCGGACGAGGTGATCGCGATCAAGGTGAGCGGCCAGATCACCCGGTCCGCGGTGGCCGAGGTGCCGGCGAAGGGCCGCGACACGATGGGGGTGAAGTTCGTCGGGGTGTCCGGTGAGGACGCCGTGTCGGTGATCGCCCTCAACCCGGAGTCGAGCGCTGAGGCCGCGGAGCTGACCCCGGTTGACCCCGAGGTGACGGCGGAGGGTACCGTTGAGCCCCAGAAGCCTGAGGCGGCGACAGCTGCTGACCACGCAACTGCCGAGGAGGAGCAGGGTGACTGAGCGACAGGGCTCCGCGGAGACAGGGGTCGGGCAGGGTCCGGACGCGCAGTGGCGGGTTGACGGCGGCGAGTCCTACGGCGACGGGGGCCTCGGCGACACGGTCGTCCGGATCCCGAGGATCACCGACGACGGCCACACGCCCGAGCTTCCCGTCCCGCCGAAGCCACGCTCGTCCCGCCGTCGCACCTCGCGGCCGCGTACCGCGGACAGCGCGCCGACCGGTACCCAGCCGAAGGTGGTGGAGCCGGTGAAGGCCGCCCCCGCGGCGGCGAAGAGCGAGTCCGCTGCGGCAACGCCCGTGACCCCGACGCCGACGGCGAAGCCTGCAGGTCCCGCGCCGACGGCGAAGAGCGAGCCCGCCACGGCGAGGCCTGCAAGCCCCGCGCCGGCGGCGAAGAGCGAGCCCGCTGCGGCGAGGTCTGGGAGCGCCGCTCCGGCCGCTGCCGCGGCTGCGACGGCGATGGCTGCGACGGCGCCCACGGTGACGTCGGCGCCGCCGGCTGCGGCCCCGCCGTTCTCGGCGCCCGATGCGTACCCGTCCGCGGGATACACCCCGACGGCCTACACCCTGCCCTCGGCGTCCCCGGCCACGGCCCCGGCGTCTGCCGCGGCGGCGGGGAAGCCCAAGGCGTCCGGCCTGAGGCGCACCCGGAAGGCACGGCTGCGGCTGTCCCGGGTCGATCCCTGGTCGGTGATGAAGACGTCGTTCCTGTTCTCGATCGCGTTCGGGATCATGTTCTGGGTCGCCGTGTCGGTGGTGTGGACCGTGATCGTGAACTCGGGCCTGTTCGACGTGATCAACGAGGCGATTGTGAACATCCTGTCGAGCCCGACGAGCACGCAGAGCTTCCGGATCGAGGACTACATCAGCACCAACAAGGTGCTCGGCGTCACCGCCCTGCTGGCCGTGATCAACGTGGTGATCTCCACCGCGCTCGGCACGCTGACTGCGTTCCTGTACAACCTCAGCGCGAACATCCTGGGCGGCCTCGAGCTCACCCTCGCCGAGGACTGAGCCCTCCGGTTCCTCGGCCGGTCGAGCCGGTCGAGACGCCGTCGCCCCCTCCGCACGAGCCCATCCGCGACCGACTCGGCCCGACTCGCCGGGAGCCGGCGGGTTGCCCCGAGCCGGGCGCGATCCGTCCCACGGCGATGCCCCAAGTTGAGCCGCCC
>JBDHZJ010000078.1:0-8224 GCA_039811825.1 Propionicimonas sp. | reverse complement strand
ACGCCCGACTCGTCCCGGTTCTGGGACGCCGCCGCGTGGCGGCCCGGCAAGAGCCTGCCCAGCTTCGACAAGCAGTACGTCCGCGACTGGTTGGCCCACGACTCCGGCTGGGACAGGGCGTCCGACACGCCGCCCCCGCCGCTCCCGGCCGCCGTCGTCGCCGCCACCCGCGCGCGCTACCTGGAGGCCTTCCGCCGGCTCACCGGCCGCGACTTCGCCTGACGCGAAATGAGAACCGTCCCCATTCCCCGCCGACGGGAAATGGGGACGGTTCTCATTCCGCGTCAGAACTCGGCGCGCGCGACCAGGGCGCTCAGCGGGCTGTGCTCACCAAGGTTGGCCAGCAGGGCGGCGCCGTGCAGCGCGTTGCCGAGCGGCTCGGCGAGCTCGAGGCCGGGCCACTGCATGCGCAGGTAGCTGGTGAACCGCGCCCGGATGTGCCGCGAACGCAGCACCTGCCCGAGCGCGCACACCCGCGGCGGTTCCGAACTCATCAGGCCCACCCGGCGCAACCCGGCCAGCACCGACTCGCTCAGCTCCGCCGCCGCCTCGTCGAGGATGCCCGCGGCGACGGGGTCGTCGTCGGCCACCTCGTCCACCACCTTCGCGAACGACGCGATCCGGCTCACCCTGCGGTCGTCGGACTGCAACTCCACGTACGCCGCGGAAAGGTCCGGGAAGATCTCTCGCATCCGTTCGGTGAGCGGCGTCATCCGGCCGCGTCCGTCGAACCCGCGCAGGGCGGCGTCCATGCCGGCGCGGCCGATCCAGAAGCCGCTCCCGGCATCGCCCAGCAGGTAGCCCCAGCCGTCCACCCGGGCCACGGACGACGCGCCGACCGCGAGCGTGACCACGCCCGTCCCCGCCGCGATCACGGCCCCCGTGGTGTCGCCCAGTGCGCCCAGGTAGCTGGTGGTGGCGTCGTGCGCGACCGCGACCTCGGTGATCCCGTACCGCGCGACCAGGCCCAGCAGTTCGCCCGCTTCCGGCGTGACCAGCCCCGAACTGCCCACCCCGACCGAGGTGGGGGAGAGCCGGTGCTCGGTGAGGAACGTGCCGATCGCGGACGCCAGCTGGGGCATCAGCGGACGGTCGGTGAGCACGCCGCTCGCGCCGCCCTCCAGCCGCTCCTGCCCGTGCTCCCAGCGCAGCCGGATCCCGGTCTGGCCCGCGTCCAGCGCCAACAGTCCACTCACAACTCGTCAGCCTAACGGCCGCCGTGCCCTCCCCGCCGAAATGGCGGGGGATCCTGCTGCCCGGGTCAGACCAGGCGCGCCGGGCACCACCCGCGCAGCGCGTTCAGGAAGGCCACTTCCTCGGCCCTGCCGAGGTCGGCGAGCAGCAGCGGCCGCTCCCGGATCCGGCCCTGTGCGAGCAACTCGGCCCGGTAGGTGCCGGGCAGCAGTCCGGCCGCTTCGGACGGGGTGAACCACTCGCCGTCGATCCGCAGGGCGAGGTTGCCGAACGTGCACTCGGTGAGCTCGCCCCGGGCGTTGTGGCAGATCACATCGCCGGCCTCCGGCGCGGCCCGGCGGAGCCGGTCGTAGTGGGCGCGGTGGGTCGTCTTGTGCCGGATCACGGGGCCGAGTGGGCCGTCGGCGTCGAGTGGCTCGGCGGCGGGCCGCAACCGGATCGGGGCTCCTTCCGGCGGGGCGGCCGACACCTGCACCTCGGGCATACCGCCGCCCGCGACCAGCCGCACCCGGAAGCGTCCGGACGCCTGCGCCGCGCACGCCGCGTCCAGCGCTGCGTCCACCTCCGTGAGGTCGAGCGGCAGCCGGTGCGCCGCGCAGGTCGCCGCCAGCCGGCCGAGGTGGGACGCGCGCCGCGCCAGCACCCCGTCGACCAGCAGCATGGTCTCCAGCCCGCGCAGCGGCACCCCGCCGAGGAACGCAGCCTTCGCGCGCCATTCGGCGACCTCGGCGGACGGGTCGGAGTCGGCCACGACGCCGCTGCCGACGCCGCAGACCAGCCCTTCCGCGGCCACGGCCACGGTGCGGATCGGGACGTTGAACGTGGCGTCCCCGCCGGGCGCGACCAGGCCGAACGCACCGCAGTACCAGCCCCGCGGCGACGCCTCCAGTTCCGCGATCACGTCCATCGCGGCCAGCTTGGGCGCGCCCGTCACCGAGCCGCACGGGAACAGCGCGCCGAACACCCCGGCCAGCGTGGTGCCGGGCCGGGTCCGGCCGCTCACCGTGGAGGTGAGCTGCCACACGGTGGGCAGCCGGTGCACCTCGAACAGCCGGTCCACGCCCACCGTCCCCGGGACGCAGACCCGGCTGAGGTCGTTGCGGAGCAGGTCGACGATCATCAGGTTCTCGGCGCGCTCCTTGGGTGCGGCGAGCACGGCCGGGTCCGCGGACGACGGGGCGGTGCCCTTCATCGGCTGGGTCACCAGCACGTCGCCGCGGCGGGCGAAGAACAGCTCCGGCGACACGCTCGCGACGCCGGCCGCGGCGGAGAACACGGCGTAGCCGCCCGGTTGGGCCCCGGCCAGCGCACGGAAGTAGTCCCACAGGTCCAGGCCGGGCGCGACCGCCCGCCAGCGGCTGGTCAGGTTCACCTGGTAGCAGTCGCCGGCGCCGATGTGCTCCATGACCCTGGCGACGCCCGCCTCCGGGGGCAGCCCGCCGGCCAGGACGGTCTCCGCACGCCAGTCCAGCGGTTCCACCCCGGCCGGTTCCTCCGGCCAGTCGGAGGGCGGGTCGGCGTAGACCTCGAAGTGGGCGACCGGTCCGGTGCCCCGCAGCGCGTGCTGCGCCGAGTCCCAGGCGCCGGACGCCTCGTAGCGGAGCCCGCCGAGCACCCAGCGTCCGGCGAGCGCGGCGGCCTCGGCCGCGGCCACCACGCCCGACACCTCATCCGGAGTGGCGGCCTCCAGCACGGCCACCGGCGGACGCAGGAACCGTCCCCGCGTCCGCCGCTCCCGGTCGGGGGGCTCGGCGGGCAGGTCGAACGCGGCGTGCACCCGGGTCATCGCAGGCGGTTGAGCACGCCGATCACCCGGGTCAGCACCTCGGCGAAGCCCCGGTTCCCGATGCCGGCGGGCGGTGCGATCGGGTGCAGCCGCTGCTCGGAGACGGTCTGCGCCTCGGTGTACTTCAGCAGGCCCTGGCTGCCGTGCCGGCGGCCCACCCCCGACTCGCCCATGCCGCCCATCGGCGCCGCGTGCGACCCCCAGGCGGCGGCATAGCCCTCGTTCACGTTCACCGTGCCGACGCGCAGCCGATCGGCCACCGCCGACCCGCGCCGCGCCGACCAGACACTCGCGTTCAGCCCGTAGCGGGAGTCGTTGGCGCGCGCGACCGCTTCGTCCTCGTTCTCGACCCGGTACAGCGAGAGCACCGGCCCGAAGGTCTCGTCCCGGCACACGGCCATCTCCTCGGTGACTCCGGCCAGCACGGTCGGCTCGTAGCAGAACGGGCCGAGGTCGGGACGCGCCCTGCCGCCGGCGAGCAGGAACGCCCCCTTCGCCAGGGCGTCCCGCACGTGCGCGTCGACCGCCTCGAGTTGCTTCGCGGACGCCAGCGAGCCGACGTCGATGTTCCAGTCGTAGCCCACCCCGAGCCTCAGCTTCGCGGTCTGCGCGAGCAGTTCGGCGACGAACTCGTCGTACACCTCTGCGGCCACGTAGGCGCGCTCGATGCCCACGCACACCTGGCCGGTGTTCGCGAACGCCGCGCGCACGGTGCCCGCGGCCGCCGCTCGCACCTCGGCGTCGGCGAGCACCAGCAGCGGGTTCTTGCCGCCGAGTTCGCCGGAGAAGCCGATCAGGCGCTGCGCGCAGGCCGCGGCCAGCGCCCGCCCGGTCGCCGTGGACCCGGTGAACATCACGAAGTCGACGGCGGCGACCAGCGCGGGACCGAGGATGCTGCCCGACCCGGGCAGCACGTGGAACAGTCCGTCGGGCAGCCCCGCCTCGGCGAGCAGTTCGGCGAGCAGCAGGGCCGTGAACGGGGTCTGCGAGTCGGGCTTGAGCAGCACGGCGTTGCCGGCCAGCAGTGCCTGTGCGGCGTCCGTGGCGGGCAGGTTGAACGGGTAGTTCCAGGGGTTGATGATGCCGACCACGCCGACCGGCCGATGGTGCTCGATCGTGCGGGTGAGCAGCGGGAACGCGCCGCGCCGCCGCACCGGACGCAGCAGTCCCTGCGCCTGCACGGCGAACACGCGGACGCCGCGCGCTGCGTCCATCACCTCCTCGAAGGCGCTCAGCCGGGCCTTGCCGGTCTCGGCCTGGATCGTGTCGAGGATGCGGTCGCGGTTGGCCAGGATGAGCCGGGCCAGCCTGGTGAACACCCGGCCGCGCTCGGTCACGGTCAGCCGCGCCCAGCCCGCCTGCGCGTGCCGGGCCCGCGCGACCGCGGCGGCGACCGCCTCGGGCCGGGTCGGCGACAGGGTGCCGTACACGCTGTTGTCGAACGGGCGATGGACGACCAGCTGTTCTCCGGACACGGCCTCAGAGTACGCGGCCGCAGGCCCGCTCAGGGAGGCACCTGAGTCGTCCCCGGCGTTGCGCGCGGACACTGGGCACCGGGCGCGCGCGACCCTAGTGTGGAGCCATGGAACCGACCAGCAGCACCCCTGCCGAGGAGCGTCCCGAAGAGACCGCCCCGGCGCCCATCGAAGAGCCCCAGCCGGAGCCCCTGCCCGACGACGTGGTCGCCGAGGCTCCCGACGTCCCCGCGCCCGCCGCCGAGGCGGAACTCCCGCTCGCCGAGGTCCCGGCCGCGGAGGCCCCCGTGGCCGAGCCGCTCCCGCCCGCCCCCGAGCCGCCGGCCCCGTCCCCGCTCGACCTCGGGGACGCCGCGCCCGCGGCCGCCGAGGCCCCGGACCTGGGCGCGGTGGAGGCTCAGGCGCCCGCCGCGCCGGCGCCGGCCACGAACATGGACCTGCCCAGCCTCGAACTGCCGAACCCGGTGCCGCCGGCCGCCCCGACGCCGCCGCCTGCCCCGGCAACGCCGCCGCCGGGTGCCCCGACCACCCCGTACGGCACCGGGCCCTCCGGCGCCGGCTACGCCGAGAACCTCGCCCACGAGTCCTACGGCGAGCCGGCCCCGCCGACGGCGTCGCCGTACGCCGGCTCGCCCTACGGCACGCCGGGCACGTCCGCCCCGTACGCCGAGCCCCCGCAGGCCGAGCCCCAGTACGGCCAGCCGCAGTACGGCCAGCAGCCCGGCTACGGCCAGCCGCCCGCCGGGCAGCAGTACGGCCAACTGGTGCCGTCCGGGCAGCTCAGCGCGAGCGACGAGAGCACCTGGGCCACCGCGGCGCACTGGTCCTCGCTCGTGGCGAGCCTGATCGGTGTGTCGTTCCTCGGCCCGCTGCTGGTGCTGTTGATCCAGGGCCCGAAGAGCCCGCGGGTGCGCGCCAACGCGGTGGAGTCGCTGAACTTCGACCTGACCATGATGATCGGCCTGCTGATCAGCTTCGTGCTGATGTTCGTGGTGATCGGGTTCATCACCGCGCCGGTGATCGCGATCCTCTGGTTCGTGTTCAAGGTCATCGCGACCATCCAGACGGCCAACGGCCAGGACTACAAGTACCCGCTGAACATCCGCATGGTGAAGTGAACCCGGTTCTGGGCCGAGGTCGTCGGCCGATAGAGTTGCCCCGTGCAGAGCCCGGGTGACGACTGGACCGACGACCCCGGTCCCCGGGACGCCTGCGGCGTCTTCGGGGTGTGGGCTCCTGGCGAGGAGGTCGCCAAGCTGACCTACTTCGGGCTGTACGCGTTGCAGCACCGCGGTCAGGAGTCGGCCGGCATGGCGGTCAGCAACGGCGAGCGGATCATGGTCTTCAAGGACATGGGCCTGGTCTCGCAGGTGTTCGACGAGCCCACGCTGAACTCCCTGAACGGCTTCATGGCGGTGGGGCACTGCCGCTACTCGACCACCGGCGCGAGCACCTGGGACAACGCCCAGCCCACCTTCCGTGGCGCCGGCGACTTCGGCCTGGCGCTCGCCCACAACGGCAACCTGACCAACACCGACGAGCTCGAGGCGTGGCTGGAGCAGAGCGTCGAGGCGTCCGAGGTGCCCCGCAAGAACCGGATGGACTCCACCTCCGACACCGCGCTGGTCACCGCGCTGATGACCGCCCACGCCGAGCGTGGGCTCGGGGACGCCGCGCTCCAGGTGCTGCCCCGGCTGCAGGGCGCGTTCTGCCTGGTCTTCTCCAACGAGCGGACGCTGTTCGCCGCCCGCGACCCCCAGGGCCTGCACCCGCTGGTGCTGGGCCGGCTCTCCAACGGCTGGGTGGTGGCCAGCGAGACCGCGGCGCTCGACATCATCGGCGCCTCGCTGATCCGGGAGGTGGAGCCCGGCGAGTTGATCTGGATCGACGAGTCCGGCCTGAACAGCGCCCGGTTCGCCGAGGCCGACCCGAAGGGCTGCCTGTTCGAGTACGTCTACCTGGCCCGTCCCGACACCCTGGTCTCCGGACGCCGGGTGCACGCCGTGCGGGTCGAGATCGGCCGCACCCTGGCCATGGAGGCCCCCGTCGACGCCGACCTCGTGATCCCGACCCCGGAGTCGGGCACGCCGTCCGCGATCGGGTACGCGGAGGCGTCCGGCATCCCGTTCGGCCTCGGCCTGGTCAAGAACTCCTACGTTGGCCGCACGTTCATCCAGCCGTCGCAGACGATCCGCCAGCTCGGCATCCGGCTCAAGCTGAACCCGATCCGGGACATGATCGAGGGCAAGCGGCTGGTCGTGGTGGACGACTCGATCGTGCGCGGCAACACCCAGCGCGCGCTGGTCAAGATGCTCCGCGAGGCCGGCGCCGCCGAGGTGCACGTGCGCATCTCGTCCCCGCCCGTGCAGTGGCCGTGCTTCTTCGGCATCGACTTCGCCACCCGCGCGGAACTGATCGCGCCCGGGCTCAACACCGACGAGATCTGCCGGTCGCTGGGTGCCGACTCGCTGGGCTACATCAGCCTCGAGGGGCTGACCGCGTCCACCGGGGTGAGCGGACGCCGGCTCTGCCGGGCGTGCTTCGACGGCGTGTACCCGGTGCCGATCCCGGCGGACCGGGCCCGCCAGATGGGATTGGAGCAGAAGTTTGGCTGCTGAGAGCGCATACGCCGCCGCCGGCGTGGACATCGATGCCGGCGAACGGGCCGTGGAGTTGATGAAGGCGTCGGTCGCCGCGAGCCACCGGCCCGAGGTGCTCGGCGGGCTGGGCGGCTTCGCCGGGTTCTTCGACGCCTCCGCGCTCGCGGGCTACTCGCGTCCGGTGCTCGCCACCTCCACCGACGGGGTGGGCACCAAGGTCGCGATCGCCCGCGCCATGGGCGTCTACGACACCATCGGCTGGGACCTTGTCGGCATGCTCGTGGACGACCTCGTGGTCACCGGAGCCGAGCCGCTGTTCGTCACCGACTACATCGCCTGCGGCAAGGTCTACCCCGAGCGGATCGCGGCCATCGTCCGCGGCATCGCCGAGGCCTGCACCGCCGCCGGGGCCTCGCTGCTCGGGGGCGAGACCGCCGAGCACCCCGGCCTGATGCAGGCCGAGGACTTCGACGTCGCCGGGGCCACCACCGGGGTGGTCGAGTACGACGCGATCCTCGGCGCCGACCGGGTGCGCGCGGGGGACGCGGTGCTCGCGCTCGCCGCGTCCGGCCTGCACTCCAACGGCTTCTCGCTGGTGCGCCACGTGGTCGCGAAGGCCGGCTGGGCGCTGGACTACGACGTGCCCGAACTGGAGACGACCCTCGGCGAGGCGCTGCTCACGCCCACCCGGGTGTACGCGAAGGACCTGCTCGCGATCATCGCCGCGTGCGAGGTGCACTCGATCAGCCACATCACCGGTGGCGGGCTGGCCAACAACCTGGTCCGGGTGCTGCCCGACGGGGTCGTCGCCGACCTCGACCGGGCGACCTGGACGCCGCCCCCGGTCTTCGGCCTCATCCAGGACCTCGGCGGCATCTCGCAGCCCGACATCGAGGCCACGCTGAACCAGGGTGTCGGCATGGCGCTGGTGCTGCCGGAGGCCTCGGTGGGCCGCGCGCAGCGCGAGGCGCAGGCCGCCGGCATCGACTCGTGGGTGCTCGGCACCGTCCGTTCCGAGCCCGGTGCTCCGGCCCGGGTCGACCTGCACGGCGACCACCCCCGCTGAGACGTCTCAGGGGGCGAGCCGCGGCGTCCATAACGGCCTGAGCGTCGTCTTTGCGGCGGTGCCCTGAACAGGTACCCTTGGCGTCACGACAGAACTTTGAATC
>JBDHZJ010000077.1:0-8231 GCA_039811825.1 Propionicimonas sp. | reverse complement strand
AGGGGGCGATGAAGCCGAAGCCCTTGTCGGAGTTGAACCATTTGACAGTGCCAGTGGCCATGTCGATCTTCCTTCGTGTTTCTGGACCGCGGTGTGAAGTCCTGTTGACCGCATCGACGACGCCGGCGCGGGGATCTTGGGTGGGGGAGCGAGCGAAGACACAACGCTAGCACGCGCGGCCCGTTCCAGCCGATTCGGGGGTTCGGGGTGCCCCGTGAGAGAATGGACGCCAGGACGCGGCAGTCGCGTCCAGCATCGCACCACATTCGTGCACCGCGCCGATGGCCAGCCATCCAGAGCGCGAGCCGACTTGGACCGTGGTGACCACCTAGTTCCGAAAGCTGTTCTTCCTTGTCCTCACCTGTTTCCGCCCTGTCGTCGTTCGCGTCGCTGGGCGTCCCCACCCGCCTGATCGACCCGCTGTTCCACGCCGGCATCAGCACCCCGTTCCCGATCCAGTCCGCCACCCTTCCCGACACGCTCGCCGGCCGCGACGTGCTCGGGCGCGGCCGCACCGGCTCCGGCAAGACCCTCGCGTTCTCCCTGCCCTTGGTCGCCCGCCTGGCCGGCCTCGTGCCGTCCGGCGCGAAGCTGCAGCGGCAGAGCCGTCCCGGCGCGCCCCGCGGACTCGTGCTCGCCCCCACCCGCGAGCTCGCCAACCAGATCCTCGCCACCATCGAGCCGCTCGCCGCGTCCGCCGGACTGGGCGTCATGACCATCTTCGGCGGCGTGAGCCAGGCCGGCCAGGTGCGCCGGCTGAGCCAGCGCGTCGACATCGTCGTGGCCACGCCCGGACGCCTCGAGGACCTGATCGGCCAGGGCCACCTGCGCCTCGACGACGTCGCCGTGACCGTGCTCGACGAGGCCGACCACATGGCCGACCTCGGCTTCCTGCCCGGCGTCACCCGCATCCTCGCCGCCACCCCGTCCGGCGGGCAGCGGATGCTGTTCTCCGCCACCCTGGACGCCGGCGTCGACAAGCTGGTGAAGCGGTTCCTGAACCGCCCGCTCGAGCACAGCGTGGACGCGGCGTCCTCGCCCGTCGTGGCGATGACCCACCACGCCCTGCTGGTCGCCGATCCCGGCCAGAAGCGCCGCGTCGTGCGCGAGCTCGCCTCGGGCACCGGACGCCGGCTGCTGTTCACCCGCACCAAGCACCAGGCCCGCAAGCTGGCCCGCGAGCTCACCTCCGACGGAATCCCCGCCGTCGAACTGCACGGCAACCTGTCCCAGAACGCCCGCGAGCGCGGCCTGAAGGCGTTCGCCGACGGCCGCGTGCGCGTGATGGTCGCCACCGACATCGCCGCCCGAGGCATCCACGTCGACGGGGTCGAACTGGTCGTCCACGTCGACCCGCCGGCCGAGCACAAGGCCTACCTGCACCGCTCCGGACGCACCGCGCGCGCCGGTCACGCCGGTGATGTGGTCACCCTCGTGCTGCCCGAGCAGCGCCGCGACTACCACTCCCTCGCCCGCGCGGCGAAGATCACCGTCACCCCGACCCCGGTGCGCCCCGGCGACGACGTCGTCAGCGAACTCGCCGGACCCGTGGCCGACACCGTCGCGCCCGAGCAGGCGCCGACCGCGGCCGCCCGCCGGGGTGCGTCCACGCCCACGCAGCAGCCGGCGCGGCAGCACCGCCGTCCCGCGGCGAAGCAGGCTTCGTCGAACCAGCGGCCCCGGACGCGGCAGGGCCAGTCCCGCTCGTCGCGTCCGGCCGCCTCGGCCGGTCAGGGCGCCGTCGCATTCTCCCGCCAGGGACGCCGCCGCAGCGGCACCCGCCGCGCCGCCTGACCCCACGGAGCTCGGGGCGGGCGACCGCCGCCCGTGCACGGCTCAGTTGCGGTTGAGCCCGTGTTTCCGCGTCAGCAACGCGTCCTTGTAGTGGGCCTCGGCCGCGTCGACCTCCGCCTGCGGCACCTGCGGCCCGAAGACGCGCAGGATGCTGAAGACGTAGCGTCCGGGCTGTTCGGGGTCGAGCGTGACGAGTTCGCGCATCGCCACGTTGCCGCCATGTCCGTCACGGGCGTAGGCCGTCCAGCGGCCGAGGATCCGGTCCGCTCCGTCCGCCTTCCCGACGTACAGCTTGCCGTTGACGGTGTCGGCGATGAGGTAGATGCCCTGCACCGCCCCCAGCGCTGCCTGCCACTTCGAGTAGCGGGAATCGGTGACCATCTGCTGCAACTCGCCGTAGGAGAGCAGGACGTTGTCGTAGCCCGGGAACGCGATCACCTGCGGGTCGGCGATCTCTACGACCCGGAAGCGCGCGCCGACCGCCCCGCCCTTGGCCCAGTTGACCGGGTCCTTCGACCACTCGATCAGCAGCCGGTTCCGCATCGACTCCAGCAGTTCCGACTCGCTGAGCCGGAAGTAGCGCCGCCGCTCCGTCCGTTCCTCCAGGGCCTCGCCCTCGTTGTCGTAGACCGTCAGCAGTCTGCAGCGGCGTCCCGCTTCGGCCATGAAGATGAGCCACCACCGGGGCGGCTTCGCCGGGATCTTGCCCGTGTGCGGTTGCTCGCGGGTGTAGGCGAGGACGCGCTCCGGCGTCGCCTCCACCCGTGACCCGAGCCCGTCGGGCTTGTAGGTGTGGCGGATCAGCAGCACGTCGGACGGGTCGATCCCGGCCGCGCGCAGGATGTCGCCCAGCGTGAGAGTGAACGGGTTCAGCGGATCAGGACGCATGGGGCGAATGTAGCGAAGGCGATCCGCCGACCCGACGGAACAGCTCCGCCGGCTTTCCGCGCGCCCCGCGACGCAGTTCGCCGGTGGGTTCGAGGTGGGGGAGCATCGTTCGCCGGAAGGTGTCGGCGACCAGGCGCTGGCCGAGGACGGCCTCGTCAGGGCGAGGTGTTCGAGGCGACCTGGCCCGACCCGATGCCGGTCTGTGCCGGAGGGCGCTTCTGGGTCCGTGAGCAGCACTTCGACCGGTCGGTGGCAGTTCTGTTCACCTCGTGTATGCCGCGCGGGCCGCCCGGGTCAGTAGGGTGGACGTGCGCGAGGACGCGCGGACCACCGGACCGCGCCGCGGCAGGCAGCCAGTCGGCGACGAGAGACAGGGGGAGGCCCTCCATGGGACTCATTCAGGCAGCGATCGGAGCAATCGGCGGAACTCTGGCCGACCAGTGGAAGGACTTCTACACCGTTCCGGACGGCCTCGCGCCGACCGCGGCGCTGTTCGCGGCGGTGCCGCGCGGCCAGAACGCCGGACGCGGCTCGAACACGCGCGGCTCTGACGGTGTGATCAGCAACGGCAGCCGGATCCTCGTCCCCGAGGGCTACGGCCTGGTGCTGATGCAGGACGGCGCCATCACCGGCTTCGCCGCACAGGCGGGCGCCTACGAGTGGAACTCCGAGGCCCAGGACTCCCAGTCGATCTTCGCCGGCAACGACCTGATCGGCTCGACCGTCACCACCTCGTGGGAGCGGTTCAAGTTCGGCGGCCGTCCCGGCACCCAGCAGCGGGCGTACTTCGTCACCCTCAAGGAGCTCCCGAACAACCGCTTCGGCACCCAGTCCGAGATCTACTGGGACGACGCCTACATGAACGCCCAGGTGGGCGCGGTGACCCGCGGCACCTACACGCTGAAGATCGTCGACCCGATCCTGTTCATCAAGACCTTCGTGCCCGCGGCCTACCTCGAGCCGGGCCGGGTGTTCGACTTCACCGACATCGAGAACGACGCGGCCGCCCAGCTGTTCAACGAGGTCGTGGGTTCGCTCGCGCCCGCCCTCTCGATGTACACCAATGACCCCGCGAAGGGGCGGATCACCAAGATCCAGCAGGACTCCGACGGCTTCGCCCGCAGCCTGGCCGCGGCGGTCGAGGAGAACTACCAGTGGCAGGCCGAGCGCGGCCTGACCATCGTCGCGACGGCGATCCTCTCCATCGAGTACGACGAGATGACCCGCGAGCTGCTGCGCAACGTGCAGCGTGCCGACGCCCTTTCGGGCGGACGCGGCAACTCCAACCTGCAGGCCTCGGTCGCGGCCGGCTTCGAGTCGGCCGGCCAGAACCAGGGCACCGGCGGGCTGATGGGCATGGGCATGGCCGCCGGCGCGACCGGCATCGGGGCCCTGCAGCAGCCCGTCCAGCCGGCCGCTCCGCAGGCTCCCGCCCCGCAGGCCCCGGCCCCCGCGGCGGCGGCCGCCCCGGCCGACGACCCGGTGGCCAAGTTGGCGAAGTTCAAGGAGATGCTCGACGCGGGCCTGATCACCCAGGCGGACTACGACGCCGCGAAGGCCAAGGCACTCGGGCTCTGAAAGAGGACGTCGGAATGAGCGACTCCCAGGCCACGCCTGAGGGGGTGGCCGGCCCGGGCCAGCCCGGTGCCGTGCCACCCGGTGCGGGGGCGTCTCCCGCGCCTGTCGGCATGCCCGCCGCGCCCGGCAACTACGGCCCGCCCCCGCCCGGCTCGCCCGGGCCGCAGACCGTCGACACCGCGAACACGGCGCTGCACGACGGCATCAACCGCTGCCCCAAGTGCGGCTCGACCGACATCCAGTTGCGGGTCTCGGCCGGCATGCTGGTCTGCCTTTTCTGCCGCTACGAGTGGTCCGAGGCGAAGATCGAGCCGACGGTGTCCGGCGAGGGCTCGCTGCAGGACCTCACCGGCACCACCATCGCCTCGGGCGCCACGGACATCTCCCCGGAGGTCTCCGGCGTCGTCACTCTGAAGTGCGCCGGCTGCGGCTCCGAGGTCGTGGTGAACACCGCCGAGGCGATGTCGTCGCGCTGCCACTGGTGCCGGCACATCCTCACCATCAACGAGCAGGTGCCCAACGGTGCCGTGCCGGACGCCGTCCTGCCGTTCGGGATCACCCGCGACCAGGCCGTGCAGAGCATCCGCGACTTCGCCGGCGCCCGCCGGATGTTCGCCGCCCGGAAGTTCCGCAGCGACTTCGCCCCGGACAAGGTGGTCGGCGTCTACCTGCCGTACATGGTCGTCGACGGCAACGCCAGCGCGGACGTGCAGGGCTTCGGCGAGGTGCAGACCCGGCGCTACACCCGCCGGGAGGGCGAGCACGACGTCACCTACTACGACGCGGACGTGTACCAGGTGGGCCGGCACGTCGACTTCACCGTCGACGACCTCACCATCGAGTCCTCGGCCGAGCGGGCGAACATGAACGCGTTCGTCAACACCAACAACATCATCAACACGATCCTGCCGTTCGACACCAAGAACGCAGTGCAGTGGAACGCGAACTACCTCGTCGGCTTCACCTCGGAGCGTCGCGACCAGGACGTGTCGCAGGTGCAACCCGTCCTGGAGGACCAGTTGCTGTCCATCGCCCGCTCCCAGGTCGAGGGCTCGGTGGTCGGCTACGACCGCGGCGTCCGCTGGGAGGCCGAGCACCTGGCCGTCCACGGCACCCGCTGGGTGGCGATGTACCTGCCGGTGTGGCTCTACTCCTTCTACTCCGAGGAGGGCGGGACGGCGATGGTGCACTACATCGCGGTGAACGGCAGGACCGGCGAGACCATGGGCAGCATCCCGGTCTCGCAGGGACGGCTGATCCTGGCCGCACTGACCGTCGGCACCATCCTGGAGGTCTTCGTGCTGTGGCTCCTGGTGGTGATGTCATGACGACGCTGCTGATCATCCTCGAGTCCACCGGCGACACCCCGTGGATCCTGCTGCTCGGCCCGGCCGGTGCGGTCGGCGTCTACTGGGGGCTGTTCCGGTACTACCGCAACACCGACAAGTCCCACGCGTTCGAGCGGGAGACGCTGATCGAGTCGAAGCCGATCACCGGCACCGACCAGAAGGTGGACGAGGTGCGGGGCACCCGGCGCTCCTCCATCGACGGCGACAACGTGCGCAACCATCGCCAGCGCGTGCGGCGGTGGTGAACCGACGGTTCCGTGTCAGAAGGCGCGCCGTGCGGTGATGCGGTCAGCGCCGGCGTTGGGCTCGCCGGCCTCGCCGAAGAACGCCCGCCTGCCCGTGAACCCGGGGTCTGCGCACCACGGTTCATCGGCCGGCTCGTCGACGGTGAGTTCCGTCGCTCGGAAGTCCGCGGCGTCGGCGAGACCCCGACGCGGCGCATAGGAGGACTCCTCCGAACCGCCGGCCGTCTCCCGCAGCGCGGCCTCGAACGTGGCCTCCAGTTCCGGCATGGTGAGCACCCGGTTCCAGGTGTCGAGGTCGACCCAGCCGACCTGGTCGCCTTCCGCCGTGTACGCGTACAGGCGGCGGAACCCCCAGTGCGACCAGGAGACGACGCTCAGCCCCGACTCCGTCGCCCGGCCCTGCGCGCTGTGGCGCGGGACGTAGCGAACGGATTCGGACGTCGGGACGTCGGTCGACGCGTCGGGAGTCAGCACTGGCACGCCATCCAGCGTGCCGACCGCGGCCGGTGCGTGCCAGACCCCGAACGGGCGACACGACGGGCGCCCGCGGGGCGACGCCTGCCCTTGTCAGGTGCGTCCCCGCCGCTCAGCGGTGCAGCTCGGCGAGGTCCTGCTCGCTGAGCACCAGCTCTCCCGCGGCCAGGTTCTGCTCCAGGTGGGCCACGCTCGACGTCCCGGGGATCAGCAGGATGTTCTCCCGGTGCGCCAGCAGCCAGGCGAGCCCCACCTGTGCCGGGGTCGCGCCCAACCGTGCGGCGACGGCCTGCACGGCGGGATCGTCCGGCACCTTCGGCAGGTGCGGGAACGCCGAACCCAGCGGGAAGTACGGGACGTAGGCGATGCCGCGCTCGGCACAGAGGTCCAGCACGGGACGGTCGCTCTGGTCGAGCAGACTGTAAGCGTTCTGGACGCAGACGATGCCGGCCAGGTCGATCGCCTGCCGCACCTGCTCCAGGCCGACCGTCGAGATGCCCACCCCGGCGAGCTTGCCCTCCTCGCGCAGCGCCACCAGTTCGGCGAGCTGGTCCTCCAGCGGCACCCGCTGCGCCGGGTCCTCCGGCTCGTGGTCCATCCGGCGCAGGTTCACCGCGCCGAGCCGCTCGATGCCGAGCGTGCGCAGGTTGTCCTCCACGGCGGCCCGGAGCTCCTCCGGGCGCTGCGCTGCGGGCCAGCCGCCTGCGGCGTCCCTGATCGCGCCCACCTTCGTGACCAGCACCAGGTCGTCGGGGTAGGGGTGCAGGGCCTCGCGGATCAGCTCGTTCGCCACGTCGGGCCCGTAGTACTGCGCCGTGTCGATGTGGTTGACGCCCAGCTCCACCGCGCGCCGCAGCACCCGGATCGCCTCGTCGTGGTCGCGCGGCGGTCCCATCACGCCGCGTCCCGGAAGCTGCATCGCGCCGAAACCGATCCGGCGCACACCGAACTCGCCCAGGTGGAAGGTCTGCATGGCCCCGACGATAGCCCGGCGCCAGCCGCGCGCGGTTCCTGCCGCAGGTGGTAGCTGTCGGTAGTGGTAGTCGAGCAGTGGCGTACTGCAGGGTTATGCACGGGAAGGCGTGAACCACATGGGTCGGCTGCGCGTCGTTGGGTAGAACAGGCGGGCGAGGCGCGTCGTCTCCATACGTCGAGTCAGGGTATTGAGAACTCCATCGATCGTTCTCGGTGTCAGTTCTCGCGGGTGCGCACCGCAATCAGGCGACCCCGGGTGCCGGCCAGTCCCATCGCCCTGCTGGTCTACCAGGTGTCCGTGGCCGTCACGCGGCGCAGGAACCCGCTGAGCGACGAGCTGTACACACACCTGAGGACCTACCGGGAGGTCGTCGCCGGGAACACCGCGACGCCGGTCGAGGCGGAGGACGTGGCCCTGGCGCGCTGAGGCCCGGGACGTTCAGGCGGCCGGCCAGTTCATGCTGTGGTGCCGCAGTGAGGTCTCGAAGATCGTCAGGCCCTCCATGCCGGGCAGCTTCGCGATGTTGGCGTCGAGCCGGCGCACCTCCGCCAGCCCGTCGTCGCCGTCGAACAGGTGCTTCATCACGTGGTCGATGTCCTCGGGCTCCGAGATCGACGAACCCACCGGACGCCACGCCTTCGCCAGCACCAGCCGGGTCAGCGTCCGGGCCACCTTCGACGTCTCCAGCCGCTTACGGGCCTGCGACGCGTAGAACGCCGTGTGCCGCGTCTCCTGCTGCCCGATCCGCTGCAGCAGCGGCGTCAGCGCCGGGTGCTGCTCGAGCTGGGCGAGCCGTCGGTAGGCCGCCGTCGCGCTCCACTCGTTCGCCGCCCCCCAGCTCATGTGCACCGCGACGAAGTCCTCGCCCACGATGTTGCCCAGGATCGACTGCTTCAGCGGGGCCAGCTTGTCCCGCCACTCCAGCTT
>JBDHZJ010000076.1:0-8287 GCA_039811825.1 Propionicimonas sp. | reverse complement strand
CGACAGCTGGGCCATCTCGGCGTCCGTGATCGTGCCACCGGCCAGGTAGGGGGCCAACATTCCGAACATCGCGCCCACGATCTGGTACCCGGCGATGCTGCCGACCACCACGCACACCGCCAGCGCGGTCAGCGCGATCATGCCGAGCATGGGGCTCTTCGCCTCGGGCTGGCCGGGCGTCCAGGTGGACTGCTGCGGGTACTGCTGGGCCGGGTAGGGCGCCTGCTGGGGCTGCTGGCCGTACTGGGCGGCGTAGTGGGTGATCTGGTACGCATTGCGCTCCGGGGCGCCGGCCGCGGGAGGAGTGGGCTGCTGCTGGCCGTACGCCGGCTGCTGTCCGTACGCCTGCGGGGGGTAGCCCGGTTGCGGCTGGCTGCCGTACGGCTGCTGCGGCTGGGCCGGCTGCTGCGGCTGGGCCGGCTGGGCCGGCTGCCCGTAGGACTGGGGGGATTCGGCCTGACCGTAGGGGGTGTAGGCGCCGGGTTGCGGGAACCCGCCCGGCTCCCGGGGATTCTGGGGCGTGCCGGTCGGCTGCTCGTTCGACATGCCTGAAAGGGTAGCGCCGGTGCCCGCGCGCGCCCGTGATTGGGCGTCCTGACACGGCTGCGCGCCCGTGCGCTGCCAAGATGGGGGCATGCCAGACCTGCAGCCGCGCGCGATCGCCTGGGCCGAGACGATGGCCGGCCACCACGGCGAGGGCCAGGTGCGCGCGCACTCCGAGCCCGGCGGACGCCTGGGGGTGGCCGGCCCCGTCCTGCGGGAGCAGCGCGAGGAGTGGGAGGCCGCACACCTGCGTCCGGGGGCAGCGCTCGCGGTGGGAGCGGGCGACCGGGCCATTCGCGAGGAACCCGACCCCGAGCGCACCTGCTTCGAGCGGGATCGGGACCGGATCGTGCACTCGACCGCGTTCCGGCGGCTCGCCGGCAAGACGCAGGTGGTGGTGTTCCCCACCGACCACCAGCGGACCCGGCTCACCCACGCCCTCGAGGTGGCCCAGGTGGCCACGTCGATCGCGCGCGGCGTCGGCGCGAACGCCACCCTGGCCGAGGCGATCGCGCTCGGCCACGACTGCGGCCACGGGCCGGGCGGCCACGCCAGCGAGGACGCCTTCGATGCCTTCCTGCCGGACGGCTACGACCACGGGCCGTGGGGTGCCGACGTCGTGCTGACCGGCCTCAACCTGTGCGCACAGACGCTCGACGGCGTCCGCAACCACTCCTGGTCGCGCCCGGTCCCGGCGACCGTCGAGGGCGAGATCGTGAGCTGGGCCGACCGGATCGCGTACTGCGCCCACGACCTGGAGGACGCGTCCGACGCCGGCATCGTCAGCCTCGACGACCTGCCGGCGCAGGTCGTCGAGACGGCCGGACGCAGTCGCCGCGCGCAGCTGGGCACCTTCGTCCGGGCGGTGATCTCCACCGTCGCCGGCACAGGTGAGGTGGGCATGGCGGCCGAGCCTGCGTCCGCGCTGGCGGCGCTGCGGGCGTTCAACTACGAACGGATCTACACCCGGCCTGACTCCCTGGCCCAGTCCGAGGCGGTGATCGCCGTGCTGCACGGTCTGGTCGAGTACTACGCCGAGCACCCGCTCGCCCTGCCAGCGGCCTTCGTGGCGTCCGACCGTGGCCCGGAGGGGCGCGTCCGGGCGGCGGTCACCTACGTGGCCGGGATGACCGACCGGTTCGCGTTCGAGACCGCCGTCGACCTGCTCGGCTGGAACCCCGACCGGCTTCCGAAGGGCATCGGCCGCGGCGCCTGACGCGGAATGGGGACGGTTCTCATTCCCCGCCGCTGGTTCGCGACCGACGCGGAATGGGAACCGTCCCCGTTCTCCGCCGACGCGGAATGGGAACCGTCCCCATTCCCGCCGGGTTGGTGCGGGGTCCGGGAGTCCGTGGCGGGCCCTAGAATCACGGGGTGGCCGGACTGATCAACGAGGAGGACCTGGCGACCGTTCGGGAACGCACCCGGATCGAGGACGTCGTCGGCTCCTACGTGACCCTGCGCCGCACCGGGGGCGGGTCGCTCACCGGGCTGTGCCCGTTCCACGACGAGAAGACGCCGTCGTTCCACGTCACCCCGGCGCGGGGGTTCTGGCACTGCTTCGGCTGCGGCGAGGGCGGCGACGCGATCAGCTTCGTGCAGAAGATCAACCACGTCAGTTTCGCGGAGGCGATCGAGTTCCTCGCCGACCGGGTCGGCGTCCAGTTGCGCTACACCGACGGCGGCGGCGCGCGGGTGGAGCCGGGCCTGCGGCTGCGCGTGCTGGAGGCCAACCAGCTGGCCGCGGAGTTCTTCGCCGGGCACCTGAGTGGCCCCTCGGGCCTGCCCGGACGCCAGTTCCTCGACGGGCGCGGCTTCGACAAGACGGCGGCCGAGCAGTTCGGGATCGGCTTCGCTCCCACCGGCGGACGCGAACTCGGCCAGCACCTGAAGGCGAAGGGGTTCAGCGACGAGGAACTGGTCAAGGCCGGCCTGGTCCGGGAGAACGGCTGGGACTTCTTCCAGGGCCGGGTGCTGTGGCCGATCCGCGACGCGGGGCGCTCCGTGCTCGGCTTCGGCGCCCGGAAGATCTTCGACGACGACCGGATGCCGGCCAAGTACCTGAACACTCCGGAGACGATCGTCTACAAGAAGTCGAACGTGCTCTACGGGCTCGACCTGGCCCGGGCGAACATCGCCAAGAAGAACCAGGCCGTCATCGTGGAGGGCTACACCGACGTGATGGCCTGCCACCTCGCCGGCGTCGACACGGCCGTCGCGTCCTGCGGCACCGCGTTCGGCGACGACCATGCCCGGCTGCTGCAGCGACTGCTCGGCACCGGCGACGTCACCGGCGGAGAGGTGATCTTCACCTTCGACGGCGACGCGGCCGGCCAGGCCGCCGCGCTGAAGGTGTTCAAGGGCGACCAGAACTTCCTCGCCCAGACCTACGTCGCAGTGGAGCCGTCCGGCCTCGACCCGTGCGACCTGCGCATCCAGCACGGGGAGGCCGCGCTGCGCGAGCTGGTCGGACGCCGGGTGCCGCTGTACCGGTTCGTGATGCGCAACGTGCTCTCCGGCTACGACCTCGACCGGGTGGACGGCCGGCTGGCCGCCCTGCGCGCCGCGGCGCCGCTGGTCAGCAGCATCAGGGACGCCTCGCTCGTGTCGGGCTACCTGCGGGAGCTCGCGCAGCTGCTCGGCATGGACCCCGAGGAGGTGCGCCGCGAGGTGAAGGTGACCGTGCAGCGGCAGGCCCGGGCGCCGCAGCGGCGTCCCGAACCGCAGGACGACGCGCTTCCCGGCATCCCCGAGCCGAAGCCCGGTCTGCCCGTGCCCGACCCGCGCGACCGCAGGCTCGAGGCCGAGCGGGGCACCCTGCGCCTGATCGTCCGCGCGCCGGAGACGTTCGACCCGGCCTGGAACGGGCTCGGCGTCGACGACTTCACCCACCCCGCGTACCGGGCGCTGTTCGGCTCGGTGCTCGCGGCCGGTGACGGCCCCGGTTCGTGGACGCAGCGCATTCTGGACGCCAACCCCGACCCGGTGCTGGAGCAGCTCGTGGTCGCCCTCGCCGTGGAGCCCGTCCTGCGCGACCCGACCGAGGGCTACGCGCGGGAGTACTCCGCCCAGTTGCGGGTGCAGAGCCTGTCGCGCAGCATCGCGGACCTGAAGTCGAAGCTCCAGCGCACCAACCCGCTGGACGACCAGCCCGTGTACAACAAGATGTTCGCGAGCCTGGTGAACCTCGAGAAGGAGCGCAGGGAGCTGCTCGCCCTGGCCACCGGCCCGGCGGTGTGAGCGGAACTCCACCTACCAGCAGGCAGCCGGACTCCTCGCGGCATGGCACGAGCTGGCAGCGGCATGGCTGATGTGGCCGCCTGAGGTAGCTTGTGAGCGGCCGAGTGGGTGGCCGATCCGGTCGGCTGAGAGCCGGCCCGCAGGGTGTGAGCCCGTCCCCAGAAATCGGGTGTTGCCCGGATGTTGCAGCACAGCCGCGACTTCGTACGGTCAAACTCGGGCCGGCGCCCGCAGAGTGGGGCCATGCGACAAGCCGAACCCATCCCACTGCTGAGCGCCGACGAGGAACGGGCGCTGGCCCGCGCCGTCGAGGCCGGAGTGCTCGCGCAGCGCCTGCTCGAGACCGGCGAACGACCCGTCCCGGCGACGGACGCCGAACTCGCCGAGCTCGCCGCCGCGGGCGAGCGCGCCCGGCACCGCTTCCTGCTCGCCAACCGGCGCCTGGTCTGGAAGCTCGCCGGCCTGGAGGCCCGGCGCTGCGGCCTGGCCGTCGACGAGCTCTCCCAGGAGGGCTTCGTCGCCCTCGCGGACGCGCTGCAGCGCTACGACCCCGACCGTGGCCGGTTCTCCACCTACGCGACGGTCCGGGTCCGGCAGCACCTCTTCGAGGTCTCCTCGGCCCGGTTCGGCGAGCTCGCGCTGCCGCCGAGTCGTGCGCTGCAGCTGCGCCGGGCCCGCGGACTGGAGGCCACGCTCGCCCGCGAGCGCGGCGGCAGCATCGGTCCGGCGGAACTCGCCGCGGAACTGGGCCAGCCGGTGGAGCACACGAACCGGCTGCTCGGCTACCGGCCGCCGGTCCGCCTCGATCCGCTGATCGATGGCGCCACCATCGCCGAGACCGAGCCCCGCGACCCGGACGCCGCGATCTGGTCCGCCCAGTTCCGCCGGCTGTTCGCCCACCTGGACGCCGACCAGGCCCGGGTCGTCGCGCTGCGCTACGGCTTCGTCACCGGCGAGCCGGTGGAGCGGACCGCGGTCGCCGACCGGCTCGGGGTGAGCCCGAGCACCGTCCGGCGCCTCGAATTGCGCGCGCTGAAGCTGCTGCGTCCCCTGGCCGCGGCCCTGCACCCCGGACGGGAGGAGCAGCTGGCGGGGTGAAACGGCGGGTTCAGGACGTGAGCGGGTCGAGCTTGCGCATCACCGCGTAGGGTTCGGCCTCGAGCCGGCGTCCGGCCCAGCGGAGCATCGCCCGGGTGAGCAGGGCGGTTCCGGCCAGGGCGATCACCCCGGTGAGCGGGCCGCCGAGGAAGCCGGCGAGCACCCACCACAGCGCGCCGCCGACCCCGGCCAGCGTGAAGAACCCCATGAACCAGCCGAACACCTTCAGGAACGAGCCGCGGCGCTGCCCGATCCGGGACTGGTCGCTCGGGTTGAGCACGCTGGACAGCGAGCCCACGCCCAGCCCGAGCGCCACCACGCAGGTGCCGGCGAGGATCGCCGCGATGAGATCGGGGCCGCTCGCGCCCATCACGATCGTCTCGACGAGGCTGAAGGCCAGCACGAGCGGCTCCAGGTACAGCAGTGGCGCGAGGGCCTTGCCGACCAGCACCCGGCCCAGCGGGGCGCCGCCGAGCAGGAGATACGTGAACCCCGGCCCGTCGTAGCCGAACAGGTTGAAGCTGCCCGCGACGACGGACATCGCGGCGAACGCGGCGGTCTGGGCGGCCAGGCCGTACTCGGCGAAGCTGGCGTGGGCGACGACGACGCCCATCACCGGCGGGATGACGAGGGTCTGGATCGCTCGCGGCGAACGCAGGAAGAAGTAGCGCAACTGCTGGGACGTCGCGGCCAGCGTCGGGCCGGTGCGCAGCCCGCGGAGCACCCCCGGGGTGAGCGGCAGGTCGGCCGCGTTGCGGTGGCCCCGCGCGCGGTGCTGGGCCCCGGTCGCGCCGTCGACGCGTCGGCCGAGCACCCAGACCCAGGCGGCCACCGCCAGCCCCGTCGTGACGAGGACGATCCCGAGCCGCAGCGCCATGTCGGCCCAGTCGCCGTCGCGCGCGTCGATGATCGCGCGTCCCGCCGCGCCGGGCGGCGACCAGCTGAGCGCGGTGCCGAGCGGGCTGGTCGCGGTCTGGTTGACCAGGCCCGCGGCCGTGGCGCGGGCCTGCTGGGCGAAGAGGTACACGACGAGCACGAGCAGGCTGGCCGCGAACGCGGCGATGTCGGTGCCGCGCCGGGACCGCAGGGCACCGGCCAGGAGCGCCTGGGCGGCCCGCGACACCGCGACGCACATCACCGTGAACACCAGCGCCGTCACCAGCGTCGCCAGCCGGACGGGCATGGTCGCCGCGTACGCCACCATGCCGCCGGTGGCGAACAGGAAGGTGAAGGCCGCGGTGGGGGAGACGAGGGCGCCGAGGAGGAGGCCGCTGACCTGTTGCCAGCCGGTGAGCGGGAACTGCTCGAGCCGCTGCGGGTCGACGGTGCCGTCGGCGAGGGTGGGCTCCACGATCGGGCCGATCACCCAGGGGAAGAAGATCGAGCTGAACGCGACCAGCAGCAGCAGGTCGCCCGGGCCGCCGGCCGTGACCAGCGCACCGGTGCCCATGCCCGCGAGCAGGCCACCGACCAGGCCCAGCACCCAGGACGTCGCGAAGTAGAGCTGGGCCCCGTTCCCCTTGCCGCGCGCCCTGCGGGCGATCGTGAGCCTCAGTCGGAGGAGGACGAGAGCCACGACAGCTCACCCTCCTCGAGGTCACGCCCACCGACGAGTTCGACAAAGGCGTCCTGCAGGTTGCGCCGGCCGCCCGCGACATCGGCGACGGTGCCCTCGGCGAGCACCCGGCCGGCCCCGATCACGACCAGGCGGTCGCACAGGCGCTGCACCACGTCCATCACGTGGCTGGCGAACACCACCGTGCCGCCGCCACGGCGGTACAGCTGCAGCACGTCCTCCATCACCTGGGTGTTCACCGGGTCGAGGGCGCCGAAGGGCTCGTCGAGGATCAGCACCCGCGGGCTGTGCAGCAGCGCGACGGCGAGGCCGATCCGCTTGATCATGCCGAGCGAGTAGTCGGCGATCAGCTTCTCGCCCTCGTCGGCGAGGTCGAGCACCCGGAGCAGTTCGGTGGACCGGGTCGCGACGACCTGCGGGTCCATCCCGCGCAGCATCCCTGCGTACTCGAGCATCTCGGCCGCGGTCAGCCGGTCGAACAGGACGGGGTTGTCGGGCACGAAGCCGACCCGGGTCTTGGCCTGCCGCGGGTCCGGCCAGACCTCGACCCCGTCCAGCACCGTGTTGCCGGCGTCCGGGCGCAGCAGGCCGGTGAGCATCCGCAGCGTGGTCGACTTGCCCGCGCCATTGGGGCCGGCGATGCCGTAGAAGGTGCCGCGGGGGATCACCAGATCGACCCCGTCGACGGCCCGCAGTTCACCGAACGTCTTCACCAGACCATGTGCCTTGAGTGCTGGCACGGCAACTCCCCTCGTGCCGGCGCGCGCACCCGCTCCTCGGCGCGCCCGGCGGGTGCAGCCTACCGGTCGGTGCGGAGGAATTTCTGTCGCCCGTGCTGGGACAGTCGGCCGCCGGGTTGTGCTGAAAGAGGCTCCTACGACCCGGCGAACAGCCCGGCGAGGTCCTCGTTCCACACGTCGATGCCGAGCTTCACGATCAGGACGGCGACGACCACCAGGAACACGACCCGGATGAACCCGGTGCCCCGGGCGATCGCGGTCCGCGAGCCGAGGTAGCCGCCGGCCATGTTGGCCAGGCCCATCGCCGCACCCAGCACCCACAGCACGGCGCCGGTCGGCGCGAACAGCAGCAGGGCGCCCAGGTTCGTGGCGAAGTTCACGATCTTCGCCTTGGCCGAGGCCTGCAGGAAGCTGTAGCCGAGCACGCTGACCAGCGCGATCACCAGGAACGTGCCGGTGCCAGGGCCGAGCAGGCCGTCGTAGCAGCCGATGCCTGCGCCGATCAGGGCCGCATTGCCGTGGTGGCGCCGTCCGCTGTAGCGCAGCACCGTCTCGGCGCCGAGGGTTGGCCGCACCGCGGTGAAGACCGCCACCGCGATCAGGGCCAGCACGATGATCGGCTTGAAGACCGCCACCGGCAGCATGGTGGCCAGCGCTGCGCCGAGGAAGCTGCCGGCGAGGGCGAAGCCGGCCATCGGCAGGGCGGTGCGCAGGTCCGGGTGGACCCGCCGGTAGTAGGTGACGCTGGCCGTGGAGGTGCCCCAGATGGACGACAGCTTGTTCGTGGCGAGTGCCTGGACGGGCTGGATTCCCGGCACCAGCAGCAACGCCGGCAACTGGAGCAGCCCGCCGCCGCCGACGACCGCGTCCACCCAGCCCGCGGCGAGGGCCAGGACGACCAGCAACGCCACGCCCTGCCAGCCGAGTTCGGCCGGGAACAGGCTGGTCGGATCCACGGCGGCGGCCTTCGGTAGGGAGTACGGGAGTCAGGGCAGGAGTCTAGGCGACACCGCCCGGGGTGGATGGGTGGGTTAGCCTCGACGGCGACAGCCCCGGAGAAGGAGACGGCATGACGGCGACACCGAAGGTG
>JBDHZJ010000075.1:0-8344 GCA_039811825.1 Propionicimonas sp. | reverse complement strand
CGCTCGTCCGGCACCCCGACCACGCCCACGTTGGGCTCGATCGTCGCGAACGGGTAGTTCGCCGCGAGGACGTCGTTGCGGGTGAGCGCGTTGAACAGGGTGGACTTGCCCGCGTTGGGCAGCCCGACGATGCCGATGGTGAGAGCCACGTCGGCCTAGCCTAGCGGGGCCACGGCACCCGAGGATTCGCGTCCTGACCGGCCCGCGCGAGAGGGTGGACGCATGGAGCGCACAGCGGTGATCTTCGACCTCGGCGGCGTCGTGCTGAACTGGGTGCCCGAGCGGGCGTTCGAGCAGGTGATGGACGCCGGCGAGGTGCCCGCGCTGATCGAACGGATCGGGTTCCACGACTGGAACAAGGCCAACGACGCCAAGGACGCGCTCGCCGACGCGGAGGCAGAACTCGTCGCCCTGCACCCGGACGATGCGGACGCCATCCGCGCCTACCGCACCCACTTCCTGCACTCCGTCGTCGGCATGGTGCCCGGCACGGCAGCGGTAGTCGCCGAGTTGCAGCAGGCCGGGGTCGCCGTGTCCGCGCTGACCAACTGGTCGGGCGAGCTGTTCGGCGTCGCCAGGCCGCACTTCGGCATCCTCGACCGGTTCGCCGACATCGTCGTCTCCGGCCACGAGAGCATCGCCAAGCCCGACCACCGCATCTTCGCCCTCGCCTGCGAGCGCGGCGGACTCGACCCCGCCCGCACCGTGTTCGTCGACGACTCCGGAGCCAACGTCGTCGCGGCCGACGACTTCGGGCTGCGCGGACTCCGGTTCACCTCCGCCGGGCAACTCCGGGCCGACCTGGTCGAACTCGGCCTGCTCGGCCCCCGCGCCGAGGTCACCGAACCCGTGTTCCACTGGGCTGCCCGGACGACGTGGGACGACGCGATCGCGTCCGGCGCCTACCCGTGGTCGGGCCGCGGCATCGGCTACGACGAGGCCGGCTTCGTGCACGGCTCGTTCGCGCACCAGCTGGACGCCACCCGCGGGCGGTTCTACGCCGACCTCGCCGACGACGAGGTGGTGCTGCTCCGGCTCGACCCGGCCCCCGACCTGCCGCTCGTCGTCGAGGACGGCTTCCCGCACCTGTTCGCGCCGCTGCCCCTGGACCGGGTCACGGTGACTCGGCCGCCGCAGTGATCCGGTTGGCCATGCCCCGGAACACGAAGCCGTGGAAGGGCAGCACCGCCAGCCAGTACAACCGTCCGGCCAGGCCGCGGGGGAAGAACACGGCGCGCTGCTCGTAGCGCGACCCGTCCCCCTCGGGCAGCGCGCGCATCTCCAGCCACGCCAGCCCCGGCACCTTCATCTCCGCGCGAAGCCGCAGGCTGCGACCCGGTTCGACGGCCTCGACCCTCCAGAAGTCGACCGCGTCGCCCACCGCCAGCACCGACCGGCTGCGCCGGCCGCGGCGCAGCCCCACCCCGCCGACGAGCTTGTCGAGCCAGCCGCGCGCCGCCCACAGCAACGGCATCGAGTACCAGCCGTTCTCGCCGCCGATGCCCTCGATCACCGCCCAGAGCCGCTCCGGGGACGCCGCGGTGCGCGCGGTCCGCTGGTCGGTGAACACGGTGCGACCCGCCCAGTCCGGGTCGCTCGGCAGCGGATCACTCGGCACGTCGCCCACGCCGGCGTCCTGCCAGCTCGTCTCGACGGCATCGGTCTCCACCCGGCGCAGGGCCAGCCGGACGGCCTCCCGGTACGGCGTCAGCCCACCGGCCGGCGGCGGGATGACCGCGTCGACGTCGTGGTTCTGCATCACGCAGTCGTGCTGGAGCGACTCGACCAGCGGACGGGCGAGCGTCCGCGGGATCGGCGTGACCAGGTTCACCCAGTGCGAGGCGAGCCGCGGGGTCAGCACCGGCAGGGCCGCGATCGCGCGCCGGGGCAGGCCGGCCTCGACCGCGTAGCCGTTCATCATGTCGCTGTAGCGCAGCACGTCCGGCCCGCCGATGTCATAGCGGCCGCTCGCCCCGGAGGCCGCCCGGGCCGCGCCGAGCAGGTAGTGCAGCACGTCGCGCACCGCGATCGGCTGGATGTGGTTGTGCACCCACCGCGGGGCCGGCATGAACGGCAGCACGTCGGCCAGGTGGCGCACCATCTCGAACGACGCCGATCCCGAACCGATCACCACCCCGGCCTGCAGCACGAGCGTGGGCACCCCGCTGCCGCGGAGAATCTCCCCCACCTCGACCCGCGAGCGCAGGTGCGGCGAGAGGTCGCCGGCCGGATGGAGCCCGCCCAGGTACACGATGTGGCCGACCGCCGCGGCGGCCGCGGCTCCGGCCACGGTGCGGGCGGCCCGGCGATCGGCCTGCGCGAAGCCGGCCCCGCCAGCCATGGAGTGGATCAGGTAGTACAGGACGTCCACGTCCTCGACCGCGCGGGCAACGGGGTCGGTGTCGTCGGCGGCTCCGGCCACCACCTCGACGTCGTCGCCCCACGCGAACGCGTCCAGCCGGGCCGGGGTGCGGGCGAGCACGCGGACGCGGTACCCGGCCGCCAGCAGCCGCGGCACGAGCCGCCCTCCGATGTAGCCGGTGGCGCCGAGCACGAGGGCGCGCGGGGCGCTGCCGTCGCCGCGGGGGCGGGCCCGGAGCTCGGGCTCGCGTCCGGTGGGTGCGGTGAGTTCGGTCACGCCGATCCTTTAGCCCGGCGAGGGCGGGGTGAAACCCGGCCCCGAGGACCGCTCACGCGTCCGCGCCGGCGAGGAACGCGCCGAGCGCGGCGGACAGCCAGCGCGGGTCCTCCACGCCGCACAGTTCGCGGGCGGAGTGCATGCTCAGCAGCGGGATGCCCACGTCGACGCTGGCGATGCCGAGCCGGGTGGCGGTGAGCGGCCCGATCGTGGAGCCGCACGGCACCGAGTTGTTCGACACGAACGGCTGGGTGGGCACGCCGGCGGCCCGGCAGATGCGCAGCCAGCGGGCGGCTGAGGGGCCCTCGGTGGTGTAGCGCTGGTTCGCGTTCACCTTCAGCAGCGGACCGGCGTTCACGGTCGGGCGGTGGTCGGGGTCGTGCAGCTGGGGGTAGTTCGGGTGGATCGCGTGGCCGGCGTCCGCGGAGACCACGAAGGAGGCCGCGAGGGCCCGCTCGTACCCGTCCGCGTCCCAGCCGAGGCTGCTCGCGATGCGCCGCAGCACGCTCTCCAGGAACGGCCCGGACGCCCCGCTGCGCGTGGAGCTGCCGACCTCCTCGTGGTCGAAGCAGGCCAGCACCTGCACCTGGTCGGACGGCTCTGCTGCGGCGAGCGCGACGACGCCCGCGTGCACGCTGGACAGGTTGTCGAGCCGCGCGGACGCCAGGAACTCCCCGGTCACGCCGATCACCGCCGGCGGCTCGGTGACCGCGGCGAACAGGTCGTGGCCGTCGATCTCGTCACGGTGCAGCCCCACGCTGCCGGCGACAGCGGAGAGCAGGTCGAGCGAGGCGGTGCCGAAGACGGGCTTCAGGTTCACCTGCTTGTCGAGGTGCAGGTTCTCGTTCACGCTGCGGTCGAGGTGCGGCGCCACCTGCGGGATGCGCAGCCACGCGGGGGTGGAGACGAGGTGCACCTCGCCGGAGCGCGCGACGACGCGTCCGGCCAGCCCGAACTCGCGGTCGAGCCAGGAGTTCAGCAGCGGCCCGCCGTAGACCTCCATGCCGGCCTGCGACCAGCCGTAGGCGAACGCGGACGGCTCGGGCTTCAGCTTGAAGCCGGGTGAGTCGGTGTGGGCGCCGACGATCCTGAAGCCGACCGGACCGGACGCGTCCTGCGGTGCCCGCCAGGCGATCACCGCCCCGTCCCGGACGACGTAGCGAGCCCCCTCGGGCTGCCATTCCGCGGTCTCGGCCTGCTCGGTGAAGCCGGCGGCCTGCAGCCGGCGCGCCACCTCGGCGGCGGCGTGGTAGCTGGACGGGGCGGCGGAGACGAAGGCGGCCAGGTCTTCGGCGTGTGCGATCTCGGGCATGGGCCCCAGTCTGCACCCGGTCACCGACAATGCCACCGACGGCCGTCCGGGCAACCACCGGGCCATCCTTCGCCCGACGGACGCCGGAACCTCGTCACTGCGGCGCGCGGCTGGCGGTCGCGCGGGCGGAGAGGTAGGCGACCAGGTCGGCCCGCGAGACGTCGAAGGTGTGCGCCCCGTTGATCGCGAACCAGCGTGCGCCGGACGGGCGACCGGAGCGGGAGATCCCGCCGCGCGCCTCGATCAGCACGTCGCGACGCACCCGGTCCACGCGGGTGATCGCGTCCAGCCGGACCGACGCCCGGTTCAGCGGCACGTGGCAGCGCACCTGCCCGGGGTCCACGGTCAGGGCGGGACGCGAGCCCATCCGGGCCAGCGTGAGGTTGCCGGTCGCCATGAACGCGCACGACGCCGCCAGGAGCAGTCCGAGCAGCAGCCCGGCCACGGATCCGAACGCCTGTGCCGTGAGCCAGAGGGCGAAACCCGCGACCAGCAGCCACCCGGCGGCCTTCGCCCAGAGCATCCAGCGCGCCGCCTCCGCGACCCGCGTGCCCACCACGCCCTCGCCGAGTTCGGGAAGCTCCACGAGCCCCGCCGGCAGCGCCACGGTGGGCTCGTCGTTCGCCATGCGGGCGAGTCTAGGTGTCCGCCACGCACCCCGGACCGGATTGGGGACGGTTCCGAACTCGGTCCACCCCACCGGACCGAGATGGGGACGGTTCCGAACTCGGTCCACCCCACCGGACCGAGAGGGGGACGGTTCCGAACTCGGTCTACCCCGAGCGAGCCTGCCGGGCACTGTCAGTGACGACCGGCAAGATCGTGGCCATGGAGTTTCTGGCATGGCTGGTGGTGGGCATCGTCCTCGGCGCCGGAGTGGTCTGGTTGCTGCTGCGCGCGCAGGCCGGCACCCGTCGTTCGGAGCAGGTCGCGGACGCCGCACAGGCCCGCGCCGACGCCGCGTCCGCCCGCACCGAGGCCGCGCAGGCACGCGCGGACGCCACGCGCGTCCAGTTGTCCGTCGCGGTCGCCCAGGGCGACGCCGCTGAGGCCCGCACCGAGCGCGCCCAGGCGATGGCCGAGCTGGCGTCCGCCCGTGCCGAGGCCGCCGGCGCGGTGGCCGAGCGGGACGCCGCGGTGAAGCGCGCGGAGGAGATCGCCGCCGACCGGGAGCAGTTGCTCACCCAGTTCAAGGCGCTGTCCGCAGAGACGATCGAGCGCCAGACCCGGCAGCTGGACGAGTCCGCCCAGGCCCGCCAGCAGGCCACCGACCAGTTGCTCACGCCGGTGCGCGAGAGCCTGCAGCGGTTCAACGACCGGCTCACCGAGGTGGAGAAGGAGCGGGTCGCCATGTCGGTCGACCTGCGCAACCAGGTGAGCGAGGTGCGCCTCACCGGAGAGAACCTGCGCCGGGAGACGTCCGCGCTGGTCACCGCGCTGCGCAAGCCGCAGGTGCGGGGCGCGTGGGGCGAACTGCAGCTCAAGCGCGTGGTGGAGCTGGCCGGCCTGCGCGAGCACTGCGACTTCGTCCAGCAGCAGACCACGCAGACCACCGCCGGGGCGACGATCCGGCCCGATCTGAAGGTGACGCTCACCGAGGGCCGGTTCATCTACGTCGACTCGAAGGTGCCGCTGAGCGCCTTCCTCGACGCCCACGAGACCGACGACGGCGCCGAGCGCGAGCGGCTGCTGGGCGTGTTCGCGAAGAACGTGCAGAGCCACGTCGACCAGCTCTCCCGCAAGGACTACTACAAGGCCGACGGCGGCGGCACCCCCGAGTTCGTGGTGCTGTTCCTGGCCAGCGAGGCGCTCGCGGCCGAGGCGTTCAACCGGATGCCGACGCTGCTGGAGGACGCGGCGGAGAAGGCTGTGGTGATCGCCACGCCGAGCTCGCTGATCGCGATGCTGAAGACCATCGCGTACTCGTGGCGGCAGGCGGCGCTGGCCGAGTCCGCGCAGGAGGTGTTCGGCCTGGGCCGCGAGCTGTACGACCGGCTCGGCACCCTGGGCAAGCATTTCGACAAGGTCGGACGCTCGCTCACCTCGGCGGTCGGCGCCTACAACGACGCGGTCGGCTCGATCGAGGGACGGGTCTTCCCGACGGCGCGCAAGCTTCGGGAGCTGAAGGTGACCGAGAAGGAGCTGGCCCCGGTGAACGTCTCCGAGGCGGCGGTGCGCCCGCTGACCAGCACCGAACTCGTCGAGGACGCGGCCGGTATCGCCCCGATGATCGGCCGGGCCCGCTCCGCCGACGAGCTGCTCGTCCGCCCCCAGCCCGAACTGGACGACCTGCTCAGCGCAGAGGAACCCACACCCACGAGCGGCGCCCAGACCGCCTGAATCCCCTGCGCGCTCCGCCGGCCGCAGAACCCCGGGCAGCATGTCGCGATCTGGCCTCCCTGGGCGTCCCACGCTGCACAGCTGTCACACCGGGGTACTCGGGCGGCCGGATCACGACAGGGTTGGCGTCACCCGTGCCGCGCGCCGGATCGCGACACCGGCGGCCGCTGCCGACCACCGATCCGGCACCGGTGCCAGAATGAGCCGGTGATGATCGATGCCCGAGCCGTGGACGAAGCCGCCGAGAGGCTGGCCGGCGTCGTCATCCGCAGCCCCCTGCAGTTCAACGACCGGCTCAGCGCGGCCACCGGTGCCTCGGTCTGGCTGAAGCGCGAGGACCTGCAGCCGGTGCGCTCCTACAAGATCCGCGGCGCGTACAACCTGATCTCCCAGCTCGACGACGCGCACCGGGCAGCGGGCGTGGTCTGCGCGTCCGCCGGCAACCACGGCCAGGGAGTCGCGTTCTCGTGCGCCCGCCTCGGCATCCGCGGACGCATCTTCGTGCCCGCCACCACCCCCCGCCAGAAGCGGGAACGGATCCTGGCCCTGGGCGAGGGCAAGGTCGAGCTGGCCGTCACCGGTGACACCTACGACGAGGCCGCCGCCGCGGCGAAGCTCGAGGCGGGCGGCACCGGCGCCACCGTCGTGCCGGCCTTCGACGACCCCCGCACGATCGCCGGCCAGGGCACGGTGGCGAAGGAGATCGTCGACCAGTTCGGCACCCCGCCCGACGTCGTGGTCGCGCCCGTGGGCGGCGGCGGGATGATCTCCGGCTGCCTGACCTACCTCGGCGAGCGGCACCCCGGCGTGACGGTGGTCGGCGCCGAACCGGCCGGGGCCGCCTCGATGGCCGCCGCCATGACCGCGGGACGTCCCGTCGACCTGGCCGACCTCGACACCTTCGTGGACGGTGCCGCCGTCCGGCGGGTGGGCGAGGCCACCTTCGAGGTCGTGCAGCGCTACCGTCCCACGCTCTACGCGGTGCCGGAGGGGCGGATCTGCTCGGAGATGCTCGCGCTCTACCAGACCGAGGGCATCGTCACCGAGCCGGCCGGCGCGCTGGCCGCGGCGAGCCTCGGCCTGTACCGTCCCGAGCCCGGCCAGACCGTCGTCCTGATCCTCTCCGGCGGCAACAACGACGTCTCCCGCTACGCCGAGATCGTCGAGCGGTCGCTGGTCTACGAGGGGCGCAAGCACTACTTCCTGGTCAACTTCCCGCAGGAGCCGGGCGCACTGCGCCGCTTCCTGGACGAGGTGCTGGGCCCCGACGACGACATCACGCACTTCGAGTACGTGAAGCGCAGCAACCGCGAGACCGGACCCGCCCTGGTCGGCATCGAACTGGGCGATCCGGACTCGTTCACCGAGCTGCTGCTGAAGATGGACGCCAGCCCGATCACCTTCGAGGTCGTCGCCTCGGACAGCCCGTTCTACCGCTTCCTGGTCTGATGCCCGAGCGCGGCGATGCCCGCTGGAACCACAACCTGCACTACCACCGGCTCATCCTGGACGCCGTACCGGCCGGGGCCCGCACCGCGCTGGACGTCGGTACCGGCGACGGGCTGCTGGCCCGTGACCTGCACCGGATCGTGCCGGACGTGACCGGTATCGACTCCGACGCCGGTGCACCCAGGCCACGCCCGTGCCGAGGACCCGGGCGTGGCCTGGGTGCACGGCGACGCGCTCACCCACCCGTTCGCCCCGGGAAGCTTCGACGTCATCGCCTCGGTGGCCGTACTGCACCACTTGCCGGACGCGGCCGCCGCGCTCACCCGGCTGGCCGAACTCACCGCGCCCGGAGGCCTGGTGGCGGTGGTCGGCCTCGCCCGCAGCACAACCCCCGCCGACTACGCGTTCGAGGTCGCGGGCGTCGTCCAGCACCAGTGGCTCAGCCGGCGCCGCGGCTACTGGGACCACTCCGCGCCGACCGTCTGGCCGCCGCCGCACAGCTACCGCGAGGTCCGCGCCGTGGCCCGGCGGGTGCTGCCCGGCGTCCGCTGGCGCCACCTGCCGCTGTGGCGCTACGCGCTGCTGTGGCGCAAGCCGTCAGGACA
>JBDHZJ010000074.1:0-8400 GCA_039811825.1 Propionicimonas sp. | reverse complement strand
TTCCGGTGCCACGATCGTTGCTCGATCGGGTCTGGATCACGCGCGAAGGAGGTGGCCACGGGCGTCACGGTCCGGTCGTCCACCTCAGGCGCTGCCGCCTCGATTCCGAGGACGTCACGTTCGTGGGCGGAGTCCCGGTCACCTCACCCGCGCGCACCGCCATCGATCTGGCCAGAGCGGCGAAGCTCGAATGGGGAGTGATCGCCTGCGACGCGGCGCTGGCCCTCGGTGTCGAGCGTACCGATCTCCTCGGGGTGATCGAGCGCATGCGCGGCTGGCCCGGTGTCCGGCGCGCTGATCGGGCGGCGCGGTTCGCGGATCCGGGGGCGCAGTCGCCCCTGGAGTCGGTCAGCCGCCTGCAGATCAGCCGGTTGAGGTACCCGGTGCCCGTGGTGCAGTTCCCGGTGCTGCGGGGCGGTGTCCTGGTCGCGACGTCCGACTTCGGATGGGAGGACTCCGGGCTGGTTGGCGAGTGCGACGGCAAGGTGAAGTACGGCGTGCTGCTCGAGGCCGGTGAGACCGCGGCGGACGCCGTGATGCGGGAGAAGCGCCGCGAGGAACGGATCCGCGGAGCCGGCTACTGGATCTCCCGATGGGATTGGGCCGACGCGTGGCACCCGCCGTCCCTCAAGGGGATTCTCGACACGGGCTTCGAATGCGCCCCCGGGCCCGTGCGCGCCGCCAGCTGACCCGCTTCGCTACCGCTCGTTGAGGACGCTACCCAAGTACGGGTAGCGGCCCGGATCAGCGGTAGCGAAGCTGGGGGTGGCGGGGCTGGCGGGACGGCGGGGGCGTCGGCGGACACCTAGGATGGCGGGCGACGAAAGGGGTGGCGATGAAGGTCGCGGTGTTCGGGGCGCGTGGACGGATGGGTGCCGAGGTGTGCCGGGCGGTCGAGGCGTCCGACGACCTCGAACTGGTCGCCGCGGTGGACGCCGGTGACGACCGGAGCGCCGTCGAGGCCGCCGAGGTGGTCGTCGACTTCACCGTGCCGGACGCGGTCATGGACAACATCGGCTGGTGCACCGGCCGCGGCATCCACGTGGTGGTGGGCACCACCGGGTTCAGCGAGGAGCGCCTGGCCCGGGTCCGTGAGCTGGCGGACGCCAACCCGGGCGTCGGCGTGCTGGTCGCGCCCAACTTCTCCATCGGCGCGGTGCTGATGATGCACTTCGCCGAGCAGGCCGCCCGGTTCTTCGAGTCGGCCGAGATCATCGAGCTGCACCACCCGAACAAGGTGGACGCGCCGTCCGGCACCGCGCAGGCGACCGCGGGACGGATCGCCGCCGCCCGCGCCGACGAGGGCCTCGGGCCCGTCCCCGACGCCACCAGCACCGGCCTGCCCGGAGCCCGCGGCGCCGACGTGCAGGGCATCCACGTGCACGGCGTCCGGTTGCGCGGGCTGATCGCCCACCAGGAAGTGCTGTTCGGGGCCGAGGGCGAGACCCTGACCATCCGCCACGACTCCCTCGACCGGGTCGGCTTCATGCCCGGCGTCCTCGCCGCCGTCCGGGCCGTCCCCGGGCTGCCCGGGCTCACCGTGGGCATCGACCGGTTGCTCGGACTCTGAGGTGCGCCGGCTCGTCACCCTCCTGATCGTCCTGGTCGTGCTCGGCCTGGCCGGGTGGGTCGCCGACAACTGGGCTCGGGGGCAGGCCCAGGACCGGGTCGCCGCGGCGGCCCAGGCCCGGCTCGGGCTCGACCAGGAGCCGGAGGTGGCGCTCGGCGGGTTCCCGTTCAGCACGGCCCTGGTCACGAAGACGGTGCCGAGCGCGCGGCTCAGCGCGGCCAGCGTGCCGCTGGCGGTCTCCGGCCACGAGGTCCAGCTCACCGGGGTCCTCGTCGACTCCGACCGGATCAGCCTGGACGGCGACCAGGTCCGGCTGGCCCGCGTGACCGCCACGGGGGTGCTCCCGTACGGCGACCTGGCCCAGCTGACCGGAGTCCCGACCGCCTACGGCGGGGACGGGCGGCTGCGGCTCAACTACACCGCACGGGTCGGGGGCCGGCAGTTCTCGGTCTGGGTCAGCGCCGTGCCAGAGCTCGCCCCGGACGGGACCTCGATCGAGTTCACCGGGGCGGAGCTCGACTCCGAGACTTCCGCGTCGCTCAGCCGCAAGCAGCTGGACCGGCTCGCGAAGTCGGCCCCGCTGCAGCTGCCCGACGGCGTCCGGCTGACCGCGCTGACTCCTGCCGAGGGCGGGGTGGCGGTGGCTGCGCTGGCGACGGACCTGTCGTTCACGCTCGCCTGACCGGTGCCCGGCGGGCCGCGGGGCTCAGTCGATCGCGGTGTGCAGCCGGACCAGCTTCAGCCGGGGACCGGCCCCGGTCAGTGCGACCTCGGTGTGCGCTCCGTCGGCGGCCCAGCCCGCCTCGGTGAGGAACCGCCGCAGCACGTCGTCGCCGGCCTGCACCCACCAGGTCGCGCGGGCGAAGCCGTCCGCCCTCAGGGTGTCGACGCAGGCGTTCAGCAGCCGGGACCCGTGGCCGCTGCGCTGCGCGACCGGGTCCACCACGAACTCCGCCACCAGGGCGTCCTCGCCCGCCGCCGCGTCCGGGTCGTCGGACGGGCCGAGTGCGGCGAAGCCGACCACCCGCTCGGCGCCGAGGGCGACCAGGACGCGGAACTGCGCGAGCGGTGGACGCCGGATCGCGGCCTCCCAGCTCTCCGTCATCCCGGCGAGGTCCACCGAGGCGAGCACCTCGGCGGCCAGGTCGGACGGCAGGGTCTGTTGCCACGCCCGGCGTTGCAGCGTGGCGATGGCCCCCGCCTCGGCGGGCAGGGCGAGGCGTACGGAATCGGCCAGCACGGTGGTCACTGTACCTATCCTCCGGGGGTCGCCTGCGAGGACGCGGGCTGGTCCCGCTAAGGTGGGGAGTTGTGCGAGAGAGCTTGAAGACCCCACCCCCGCTGGCCCGCAACACGCTGCGCGTGACGCCCCTGGGCGGTCACGGCGACATCGGCCGGAACATGAGCTCCTACGAGCTCAACGGCGAGCTGATGTTCATCGACTGCGGCGTGCTGTTCCCGTCCGACGACCATCCCGGCGTCGACCTGATCCTGCCCGGCCTGAACCTGGTCGAGGACCGGCTGGACGAGGTGAAGGCGCTCGTGCTCACCCACGGCCACGAGGACCACATCGGCGCGGTGCCGTACCTGCTGCGCCGGCGCAGCGACATCCCGGTGCTCGGCTCGCGGCTTACCCTGGCGCTGGTCAGGGAGAAGCTGCGCGAGCACCGCATCCGCAACGTCGACCTCCGCGAGGTGGCCGAGGGGGACCGGCTCACGATCGGCGGGTTCGACCTGGAGTTCATGGCGGTCAACCACTCCATCCCCGACGCGCTCGCCGTGGTGCTGCGGACGAAGGCCGGCACCGTCCTGCACACCGGCGACTTCAAGATGGACCAGCTGCCCCTGGACGGCCGGCTGACCGACCTGCGCGGCTTCGCGCGCCTCGGCGAGGAGGGCCTCGACCTGTTCATGCCCGACTCCACGAACGCGGAGACTCCGGGCTTCACCACGCACGAGCGCGACATCGAGCCGGCCATGGAGCGGGTGTTCGCGAACGCGAAGCAGAAGCTGATCGTGGCGTGCTTCGCGTCCCACGTGCACCGGGTGCAGCAGGTGATGGACGCCGCCGTCCGGCACGGCCGCAAGGTGGCCTACGTGGGCCGCTCGATGCTGCGGAACATGACCGTGGCGAGGGAACTCGGCTACCTGCACGTGCCCGCGGACACCCTGATCGACATGAAGCAGCTCGAGAACTACCGCGACGACGAGGTGGTGATCATCTCCACCGGTTCCCAGGGCGAGCCGCTCAGCGCGCTGTCCCGGATCTCGAACCACGAGCACCCGGTGGTCACCGCCGGTCCCGGCGACGTGGTGCTGCTGGCGTCCTCACTGATCCCGGGCAACGAGAACTCGGTCTACCGGGTGATCAACGGGCTCAGCCGCAACGGGGTCACGGTGGTGCACAAGGGCAATGCGCTCGTGCACGTCTCCGGCCACGCCAGCGCGGGGGAGCTGCTCTACTGCTACAACCTGCTCAAGCCCCGCAACGTGCTGCCCGTGCACGGCGAGGTGCGGCACCTGATCGCGAACACCAAACTGGCCGTCGCCACCGGCGTCCCGGCCGAGCGGGCGCTGGCCGTCGAGGACGGCGCGGTGATCGACCTCGCGAAGGGCGTGGCGAAGGTGGTCGGCCAGCTCGACTGCGGCTACATCTTCGTGGACGGGCTCACCGAGGGTGAGGTGGGCGACGCCGAGCTCACCGACCGGAAGATCCTGGGCGAGGAGGGCTTCATCTCGGTGGTGGCGGTGGTGAACTTCCACGCGAACACCCTGGTCAGCGGCCCGGACATCCACGCCCGCGGCTTCGCCGACGACGACGCGGTGTTCGACGAGATCCGCGCCGAGCTCGCCGAGGTGATCCGCCGGGGGCTGGTCGAGGGCGTCGAGGACACCTTCCAGTTGCAGCAGCTGGTCCGGCGCACGATCGGACGGTGGGTGAGCAGCAACTACCGGCGGCGTCCGATGATCCTGCCGATCGTCATCGCCAGCTGAGCGAGCCCGCGAGCACCCGGCGACGCAGACCGGCCCCGCCTCGATCGCCGGCACCAGGCGTCATCCTGGCGCTGGCGGACCATCCCAGTCCGGGGACGATCATCGGGACGGTCGCTGACTTGGCTAGTCTGGCCGATCGAAGACCGGCGGCGCCCGTGCTGATGCCTGCCGGTCCGAGAGCACATGAGGAGCGTTTGGGTGGTTGATCCTGCATCCGAGATTCCCGGTGGTGGTTCTTCCCGCATCGTCGTCGATGCATCGGAGTTGTCCCGTTCGTTGTCCCGCATCGCCCACGAGATCCTCGAGGCGAACCGGGGTTCCGCCGACCTCGTCCTGTTGGGCATCCCGACCCGCGGGGTGTACCTGGCCCGGCGGCTGGCGACCCTGATCGAGGGCATCGAGGGCAGGCCGGTCCGGATCGGCGAGCTCGACATCACGATGTACCGCGACGACCTGCGCAGCAACCCCACGCGCAATCCCGCCCGGACGTCCCTGCCGGGCCGGATCGACGACGCGGTGGTGGTGCTGGTCGACGACGTGCTCTACTCCGGACGCACCATCGGTGCGGCCATCGACGCGCTGCGCGACCTCGGCCGGCCGCGGGCGGTCCGGCTCGCCGTGCTGGTGGACCGGGGGCACCGGGAGCTGCCGGTGGCCGCCGACCACGTCGGGCGCACGATCCAGACGGCGGCGGACGAGCACGTCGGGGTGTTGCTCGCCGAGAAGGACGGAAGGGACGCGGTGGCCATCTCGCGGGGAGGTGACCGATGAGGCACCTGCTGAGTTGCGCGGACCTGGACCTGGCGACCGCGACGGCGATCCTGGACCTCGCCGAGGAGATGCACCACGTGCAGTCGCGTCCGGTGAAGAAGCTGCCGGCCCTGCGCGGACGCACGATCGTGAACATCTTCTTCGAGGACTCGACCCGCACGCGCACCTCCTTCGAGATCGCCGGCAAGTGGCTGAGCGCGGACACCATCAACGTGTCGGCGAAGGGCTCCAGCGTGAGCAAGGGCGAGTCGCTGCGCGACACCATGCTCACCCTGGACGCGATGGGCGTGGACTGCTTCGTGATCCGGCACTCCTCCTCCGGCGCCGCGGCGCAGGTCGCGAGCTGGGTGCGGGCGCAGGTGGTGAACGCCGGTGATGGCCAGCACGAGCACCCCACCCAGGCACTGCTGGACGCCTACGCGATGCGGCAGCACTTCCGGGCGATCGGCAACGACGGCTTCGCCGGCAAGAAGATCGCGATCGTCGGCGACCTGCTGCACTCCCGGGTGGTGCGCAGCAATGTGCTGCTTCAGCACACCCTGGGCGGCGAGGTCACGCTGGTCGCACCACCGACCCTGCTGCCGACCGGGGTGGAGAGCTGGGGCTGCGAGGTCACCGACGACATGGACGCGGCGATCGGCGAGGCCGACGTCGTGATGATGCTGCGCGTCCAGCGGGAGCGGATGGCCGGCGGCTTCTTCCCGACCGAACGCGAGTACACCGAGCGGTTCGGGCTCACCGAGGAACGGCTGGCCGAGATGAAGCCCGGCGCGGCGATCTGCCACCCGGGACCGATGAACCGGGGCGTGGAGATCTCCAGCGCCGCCGCGGACGCCGCGAACTCGCTCGTGCTCGACCAGGTCTCCGCCGGCGTCGCGGTCCGGATGAGCGTGCTGTACCACTTGCTGGGTTCGGACGAAGGAGCAGTGCATTGACCACCACGGCAGCGGACCTGCTGATCACGGGCGCGACCCTCGCCGACGGGAGCCGGGGTGACCTGTACCTGTCCGGCGGCCGGATCGCCGACGTGGCGTCCGCGCCGGCGGGGGTGGAACGCCTCGACGCCGACGGGCTGCTCGCGCTGCCCGGGCTCGTCGACCTGCACACCCACCTGCGCCAGCCCGGACGCGAGGACGCCGAGACCATCGACTCCGGCACCGCCGCGGCGGCCCGGGGCGGGTTCACCTGCGTGCACGCGATGGCGAACACCGACCCGGTCACCGACACCGCCGAGGCCGCCGAGTACGTCGCCGGCCTGAGCGAGCGCGAGGGCCACTGCGAGGTCCGGGTCATCGGCGCGATCACCAAGGGCCTGGCCGGTGAGGAACTGGCTGAGCTCGGCCTGATGGCCGGCTCCGCCGCCGGCGTGCGGGTGTTCTCCGACGACGGCAAGTGCGTCGCCGACGCCCAGTTGATGCGCCGCGCGCTCAGCTACGTCCGCAGCGTCGACGGCGTGATCGCCCAGCACTCCCAGGACACCCGGCTGGCCGGCCCCAGTGCCTGCTGCCACGAGTCGGAGTGGTCCGGACGCCTCGGCCTGCCCGGCTGGCCGGCCCAGGCCGAGAGCATCATCGTGGCCCGGGACGTGCAGCTGGCCGAGCTCACCGACTCCCGGATCCACGTCTGCCACGTCTCCACGGCCGAGAGCGTGGACGTGATCCGCTGGGCGAAGAAGCGCGGCATCAAGGTGACCGCGGAGGCCACGCCCCACCACCTGCTGCTCGACACCCCGCTGGTGGCCGGGTACGACACCGTGTTCAAGGTGAACCCGCCGCTGCGCACCTCGGAGCACCTGGAGGCCGTCCGCGAGGCTCTCGCCGACGGCACGATCGACATCGTCGGCACCGACCACGCACCGCATGCGCGGCAGGACAAGGACCACCCGTTCGACGTGGCGCTGCCCGGCATGATCGGCCTGGAGCAGGCGCTGGCCGTCGTGATGGAGGTGATGGTGAACACCGGACGGATGGACTGGGCCACCGTGGCCGAGCGGATGTCGTTCGCCCCGTCCCGGATCGGCCAGGTGGCGAGCCAGGGCCGTCCATTGACGGTGGGCGAGCCGGCCAACCTGGTGCTCGTCGACCCGTCCGCGCGTGCCGTGGTGGACCGGGACGCGTCCCGCTCCCGCTCGCGGAACAACCCCTACCACGGGCGCGAGCTGCCCGACCCGGTCGTCGCCACCTACTGGAACGGCGTCCCCACCTACCAGCGCGTCAGGTGAGGGTGGAGACCAGGATCGCCTTGATCGAGTGCATCCGGTTCTCGGCCTGGTCGAAGACGATCGACGCCGGGGACTCGAACACCTCCTCGGTGACCTCGAGCTCCTCCAGCCCGAAGCGCTGGTAGATCGCCTCGCCGACCGTGGTCTCCCGGTTGTGGTAGGCGGGCAGGCAGTGCATGAACTTCACCTCGGGCACCTCGGTGCGTTCCAGCAGCGCGGTGTTGACCTGGTAGTCGCGCAGGAGCAGGATCCGCTCGGTCCACACGCTCTCGGGCTCGCCCATCGACACCCAGATGTCGGTGTGGATGAACTGGCAGCCGCGGACCGCGTCGAGGTCCTCGGCGAGGGTGATCCTCGCCCCGGTCTCCTTGGCGATCTCCCGCGCGGTGCGCACCACCGAATCCGGCGGCAACAGCTTGGTGGGGGCGACCAGCCGCACGTCCATGCCGAGCAGTGCACCGCCCATCAGGAGCGAGCAGCCCACGTTGAAACGGGCGTCGCCGACGTAGGCGAAGGTGATGTCGTGGTCGTCCAGGCCCGAGGACTCACGCATCGTGAACATGTCGCACAGGCTCTGGGTGGGGTGCCACTCGTCGGTCAGGCCGTTCCAGACCGGGACGGAGGAGTGCCGCGCGATCGTCTCCACCGTGGACTGCCAGGCGCCCCGGTACTCGATCCCGTCGAACAGCCGCGACAGCACCCGGGCGGTGTCGGCCGGCGACTCCTTGTGGCCGAGCTGGGAGGAGTTCCCGTCCATCTGGGTCACATGCGCGCCCTGCTCGTGGGCGGCCACCTCGAACGCCGCCCGCGTCCGGGTCGAGGTCTTCTCGAAGATCAGCGCCAG
>JBDHZJ010000073.1:0-8587 GCA_039811825.1 Propionicimonas sp. | reverse complement strand
TTTCCCCCCCCGCCGCTCCATCGATCGCCTCCCGGAGCAGGTCGGCGTGGCCGTTGTGGCGGGCCCACTCCTCGATCAGGTGCAGGTAGAGCGTGCGCACCGACATCGTCCCCCCGCCGTGGTCGAACACGTGGTCGAGGTCGTAGCGCGCCGCGACCGCGTCCACCAGCGGCCACTCGTCCAGCAACTGCTGGTAGTCCGCCGCCGCGCGGTCCGGGTCGAGCGCGTTCCACTCGGCGTCGTCGGTGTACAGGCGCGGCACGTTCTCGCCGGCCACCCGCTGCCGCCACCAGGCGCGCTCCACCTGGGCCATGTGCCGCACGATCCCGAGCAGGGTCAGGTTCGAGGTCGGGACCGCACGGGTCGCCAGCTGCTCGCCGGTGAGCCCGGACAGCTTCCAGAGCAGGGTCTGGCGGTGCCAGGTGGAGAACGCCTCGAGCGCCGCCCGCTCGGGGAGGTCGAGCGGGGAATCGTCGCGGGTGACGTCAGGTGCGGTCCAGGTCATGTCACCTCACGACGGGTCGAGCAGGGCGTTGAGGTCCGGCAGGTCGGCGAACGACTGGAACGTGCCCTGCCCGGCGATCTCGGACGCCGCCGCGAGGAAGCCGCGCCACGCGGTCTTGGCCAGCATCCCGCCCACGCTGATCCGCCGCACGCCCAGCCCGGCGGCCTCGGCCACCGTGATGAACGGCTTGTTGATCAGCAGGTTCACCGGCTTCGGCGCCACCGCCTCGACGATCGCGGTGACGTGCTCGAACGAACTGATCCACGGCGCGTAGAGGCAGTCCGCCCCCGCTTCGGCGTAGGCGCGCAGCCGCCGGACCGCCTCGTCGATGTCCGGACGGTTCCAGACGAAACCCTCCGTCCGGGCGGTCAGCACCACCCCGGTGCCGCTCTCGTCGATGGCCGCCCGCGCGGCCCGGATCCTCTCCACGGCGAGCCCGAACTCGAACAGGGGCTCGTCCGGGTCGCCGGAGTAGTCCTCGACGGACAGCCCGGCCACGCCGGTTCGCACCGCCAGGCCGAGGCTCGCCGCGACGCCTTCCGGCTCGGTGGCGAAGCCGCCCTGGAAGTCGGCGTTGACCGGCAGGTCCACGGCGTCGACGATCACCCGCAGGTGCGCCAGCGTCTCCTCGCGGCCGATGGAGTTGTCCGGCCTACCCACCGACCAGGCGAAGCCCGCGCTCGTCGTCGCGAGGGCCTTGAATCCCATTCCGGCGAGCGCTCGCGCACTGCCGGCGTCCCAGGGGTTCGGCATCACGAAACAACCCGCCTCGTGCAGGCGCCGGAACTCGGCGATCCGGGCATCGACCATGGCACTCCCCGTTCAGAGACCGATCGCAGCGTAAGTAGGCGCCGGGAGCGGCGTCAACGAAGCAATTCGGCCCAGGCTCAGTGCGGCACCAGCGACCAGAGCAGCAGCAGGAACAGCCCTGCCAGCAGGCCGACGACGGCAAGGACGAGGAGCGAGGCCAGGACGAACTGCGAGACGCTGCTGCGCAGGAAGGTGGTCAGCGCATCGGGCGTTCGCCGGGCAGCGGACGGACCGAACTCATCGGTCAGGGTGCTGGGGTTTGGCACGCTTCCACGCTACCCACTCCCGCGGCCCGCCCGGTCACCACGCATGTCCGAGAATGTCGCTGAATAGCTCCCCCGCGTCCACCTCCCTCCCCTTCGCCGTGAACCAGGCCGCCATGTTCGCGCAGTCCCGGTGCAGGAACTCGTAGGCGTTCGGGTTCGCGACCAGGTCGACCAGCTGCGGCACGTCGATGATCACCAGCCTCGGGTCCGGGTCGCTCGCCCCCGCCACGAGGGTGTTGTACGGGCTGAGGTCGCCGTGCACGACGCCGAGGGCCGCCATCGTCCGCAGCGCCTCCCGCAGCTGGGTGAACAACGCGTCCAGCTCGGAGGGTGTCGGCCGCGTCTGGTGCAGGCGCGGCGCGGCCGCGTCCCCGTCGGTGATGAACTCCATCAGGATCTCGGTGCCGTCGAGCTGCACCGGATAGGGCACCGGGACGCCGGCGGCGAACAGCCGCTTCAACGCGTCCCACTCCGCCCGCGCCCACAGGCCGGCCTCCATCGCACGGCCGTGGCTGGACTTGCGGGCCATCGCGCGGGTGTCGCGGCTGTTCCGGACGCGGCGGCCCTCGGTGTAGCCGGTGTCGCGGTGGAACAGCCGGTGGTCGGTGCCGCGGTACCGCTTGGCGGCGAGCAGGCAGGACTGGCCAGGATCGTCGGGGACGGCCCGCTCGACGAGCGCGACGTCCGCCTCCTTGCCGGTCTTCAGGACGCCGAGGTCGGTGTCGATCGCGGCGGAGGTCGTGACCAGCCAGGCGGGCCGCGGCTTCGGCCCGCGGCACGATCGCTCGACGGCGTCCCAGGTGGACCAGCGCTGGTTCCCAGCGAGGTCTTCAGAGAGCGCACGGAACTGCAGTTCGTCCCAGTCGAAGGACGAAGAAGGGTTTGACAAGGGTTTTTCTCCTACGGGAGGAGGCACCCGGGGCGCAGGTCAGCCAGCGGGAGCCTCGGCTGAATGGGCGATCGATTGCAGCCCACGGACAATGGGTGACATCTCACGACCTCCTTTCAGCGAGGCTCGGGCGCGCGTGCGCGCAACAGTGGAACGGTAGCAGCCCGCCCTCGCGGACGGCCAGCCTCCGCGCCTCAGCTGAGGCAGAGGCAGAACGGGTGCCCGGCCGGGTCGAGGAACACCCGGAACGTGGTGCCCGGCTGGTACCCGGCCTTCGTCGCTCCCAGGGCGAGCACCGCGGCCTCCCCCTCGTCCAGGTCGTCGACCACGACGTCGAGGTGCATCTGCTGCGGCACGTCCTGGCCCGGCCAGACGGGCGCCCGGTAGTCGTCGACGCTCTGGAACGAGAGGCGCTGGCCGTAGTCGGCCCGGAGGTCGACCCAGCCGTCGTCCACCTCGATCTTCCAGTCGAGCATCGCCGCGTAGAACCGGGCGAGCGCCTCCGCGTCAGGACAGTCCAGCACCACGCTGGGGTAACGTGCGATAGCCATGCGGGAACCCTAGGGGACGCCGCAGACAGCCCTCGACCGCAGGAATGCTGAGCAGCGCGCTCAGGCGGCGGGGACGAGCCGGTACACCCCGTCGTCGGTGCCGTTGGACGTGGTGAAGTAGAGCGCTCCGTCCGGGCCCTGCTGCACCGTCCGGATCCGGCCGTGGTCGGTGACGATCTCGCCCAGTTCGGTGACCTTGTGGCTGGCGGAGACCCCGAACAGCAGGATGCCCTGGCCCTTGAGCAGCCCGACGGCCAGCACGCCGTCCCAACTCCCCCACTGGGAGCCGGAGAGGAAGGTGGCACCACTTGTGGCGACGGTCGGGTAGCCGGAGCGCCACGCCGCCCGGACGGACTTCGGGAACCGCTTCCGGTCGGTCATCGACCGCTTCTCGTTGTAGCCCGGGGTGGGGCTCCAGCCGTAGTTGCGACCCTTCAGCACGAGGTTCACCTCGTCGTCGCGATTCGTGCCGTGCTCGACCGACCACATCGCGCCGGTCGCCGGCTCCACCACGAGGCCCTGGATGTTGCGGTGGCCGTAGTTCCAGACGTACCGGGCCTTGCCGCCCTTGCGGTAGAACGGGTTGGACTTCGGGATCGACCCGTCGCTGCGCACCCGCAGGATCTTCCCGCCGAGCGATTTCTTGTTCTGCGGGTTGGTGCCCTTCGCCGCGTCCCCGGTGCCGATGTAGAGCATGTCACTGGAGCGGAACCGGAGCCGGCAGCCGTTGTGCCGGCCGTGCCCGATCGGGATGCCGGTGACCAGGGTCTGCACCTTCACCGCGGCGGTGTCGCTGGTCAGCTGCCACTTCCAGACCTGGACGTCGGACGCCGCCCCGGTGGACGTCGCCACCGACATGCAGGTGTAGAAGTAGCCGTTCGTGGCGGCGTCCGGATCGGCGACCATGCCGAGTAGGCCGCCCTCGGAGTTGACGTACAGGGGCGGCAGGGGCAGGTCGACGGCCTGCGGTGCGGCGTCCCCCCGCTTCGACCACACCCGGCCGGGACGCTCGTCGAAGAGCATCAGGTCGCCCGCCCAGGTCACGTCCCAGGGGATCGTCAGCCCGGTGGCCACCGGAGTGATCGTGTACGCGGGCTCAGCGGCCGTGGCGGGCGCGGCCGGCGCGACCGCGGGCACGGCCAGCGCGAGCAGCAGGGTGGGCAGGACGAGGCGGAGCCGCAGTGAGGCAGCCATGGAAGACCTCCAGCGTGAGTGGGCGGCCTCAGGCTAGCCCCGCGCCGGGCTCGCGGCCATACCCCCGGGGCATGTCCGCGCCCCCGCTGGTCGAGCCTGTCCAGGCCCCCTGCTTAGGCCTTCAGGGTGAAGGTGACCACCTTCGTGCCGATCGGGGTGTGCTTGAAGATCCAGATCGCGTCGGTGAGGCTGCCCACGTTCACGCAGCCGTGGCTGGAGCCCGCGTAGCCGACCGCGTGGAAGCCGGGCGAGTAGTGCACGTACATGTCGGGGTAGAACATCGTGCTGTACGGCATCGCGCCGGACCCGTAGTTCTCCGACGCCGGGTCGACCTGCTTGTCGTAGACCCTCCAGGTGCCGTTGGCGGTCGCGTAGACGCGCCACTCGCCCTTCTTCTGGTCCTTCTTCTTCAGGTAGTTGTAGCCGCCCAGGCGCACCTTCACGGTCCGCTTCACCTTGCCGTTCTTCATCCAGAACAGCTTGCGGTGGGACTGGTCGACGCAGATCACGATGCCGTCGGCGTAGCACTTCTTCGGCAGCTTCACCGGCAGGGCCGGCGTCCTGGCCGCCAGCGCCAGCCAGGTCTTCCTCTTCACGTAGCCGGTCGGGTTCAGGCCACGCGAACGCTGGTAGTTGAGGATCGCGTTGGCCCCGCTGGTGCGGTTGATCACGCTGGTCGAGGCCCATGGGTAGAACTTGGCCGCCTTGAGCTTCTGGATCACCAGCGACGCGCACTTGCCGGACGAGCCGGGTCCGACCACCTTGTCGACGCAGCCCTTGAACTGCTTCTTCGTCTTCTTGCTCAGCGCGTCCCAGGGATCGGTGGGCGTGGGCTCCGGCGTCGGGGGGATCGTGGACGGTGGCGTCGGCGCGATCGAGGGCGACGTCGGGACGGCGGCACTCGGCGTCGGCGAGGTCTGGTCCTCGCTGCCGAAGACGCCCTGGGTCGGGGCCACCGGGGTGCGGGCGCACCCGGCGACGAGGAATGCCGAGGCGACGGCGAGAACGGCGAGGGTGCGCCGAAGGCGGCGCCGCTCGGGCGTGGGCGTCGTGCTCATGGGGTCCTTCCGGGCAGGGTCGGCCAGAGGCCGGGGAAGCGGGTCGCTCCTGCGTCGTCCAGAACAGGGTACCTGCCGCTGGTGAACGCCAGGTTTCACGCCCGCCCCCGGTGGTGGCGCAAGGTTGCGTAGCCGCACTGCCGGGCGCGCCGCCCGCACCCACGCTAGGCGAGGACGTCGGCCAGGTAGCTGTCGGTGTAGTCGGTCTGCACCTGCACCCAGAGCGGGTAGTGGTCGGACAGCTGCCAGGTGCGCCAACGCTGGAACCGGGTCAGCGGAGTCGATCCGGTCACGCTGTCGGGGATCTCGGGCAGGTAGAGGTCGACGTCGTCGTCGGTGAACACGTCGGTGTAGAGGTCGACGATGCCGCCGTCGGTGGTCAGGAACCGGGGGTCCTTCACGCGGATCGCGATCTGGTCGTAGAAGTGGTTGCGGTCGGGCAGGTGCTCGGCGTCGATCTGCTCGGGCACGGTGAACCCCTTGCGGAGCAGCGCCGCCATGGTCTCGTGCTGGGGGCTGACCACGTTGAAGTCGCCCAGCAGGATGTAGTTCTGGGCCGACTGGGGCCTGGCCAGGCCGCGGTTCTCGGCGTCCTGGCGCTTCGCGAAGAAGTCCACCAGCGCCCTGATCTCGCCGATCCGGCGCTGCAGCCCCGCCCCGCTCTCGGTGCCGTAGTACAGGTGCACGGTGCACAGGTTGAACCGGAACCAGCCGGCCTGGAACGCGACCAGGAACGGCGTCCGGGCGAACTGCTGGCCGGTGCCCGAGGCCGTGGCGTCCGAGGCGGGGTCATCGGGGTCGGCCTGGCCGGGAGGCATCACCTTGTCACCGGAGACGATGGTCTGACCCTGCGGCAGCACGACCTCGCCGGCGATCCTGCCGAACCGCACCTTGTCCCTGCGGTACAGGAACGCCATCCGTTCCCCGTTGCCGGAGACGCCTTCGGTGGTGTCGGTGAGGATGTGGTCCCAGCCCGGGCCAAGGATGTCGACCAGGCGGTCGAAGTCGTCCAACTTCCGGTTCACCTCCTGCACGGCGACCAGGTCGAAGCAGGAGACGATCTCGGCCAGGTAGAAGAAGCTCTCCGGCAGCCGGGGGCCAGGGTTGAACCGGCCGGCGCCGAAGTCGCGGATGTTCCAGGTCGCGAGCAGCAGGGTGGAGTCCGAACGCCTGGCCCGCAGCGGGGCGAGGCGCTGCCGCATCGCCAGCAGCCGTCGCGCACAGCGTTCCCGCTGGATCGGGTCCCGGATCCTGCGGATGCCCGTGTACAGGTTCGACATCGCGCCCCCTCACGCCGCCGAAGTCACACCTCCAGCCAACACCCTCGAGCGCGGGACGAACAGGCCCCACCGCTCGGCACTACTCCGCGGCCGTGCCGCAATTGCACGCCCGCGACGTCAGGGACGGGCGCGCTTGGCCTCGGCGAGCCACTCGGTGTCGAAGGCCAGGTCGAGCTTCTCCAGCCGCGCGATGTCGGCGGCGACCTCGTCGCAGGTGCGGCGGACGTCCGGCCGGCCGGACGCGTGGGCGTTCAGCTCGTGCCAGAGCGCCTGCAGTTGCGTGATCAGGGCCCGGTTGGCCTCGATGGCGTCCACCCGGAACTGCACCGCCTGCGCGGTCAGCTCCTCGACCCGGGAGTTCGGTTCGTCCATGGTGCTCATGCTAGGCGCGCCCGAGCTTCCCGGCGCGGACGGCGTGGAAGTACCAGGCGTAGAACAGCGTCCAGCCGAGCGCGTGGACCGTCTTCTCCGCGCGCTCCGGCGTGCCCAGGATCCGGGCCAGGCCCGGCCGGGACGGTTCAGGCCGGCCCGTCGCGACGCCGCGGGGAGCCCGCCGACCATGCCCGTGACCAGGACGAACCGGACGATCCGGGCAGGCCCGGTCCAGGCGAGCAGGCCGCCGAGCGGCAGGCCCTGGCTCCCCGCAGCACGCGCGTACGGCTTTACGGGACGCCGCGGGTGTACGGGCTGTACTCGATCTTCATCCCCGTCTACGCCTTCCTTTTCCTGCCCGCGCTCTCGGCGCTGCGCGCCCGCATCCACGGGTTCGGGCGGCGCGCCGCGTCCGTGCAGTGGTCGTTGATGGTGAGCGTGTACGCCATCTCGTACGCGCCGGCGCTGCTGCAACTGCCGGTGGCCATCGAGCAGGGCTGCGGCACCGCCGAGGGGTCCGCGCCGGGCAGCGGCGGGACGGAGGCAGCCGCACTGGGGTCAGTGGAAGTCGCGGGAGCGGTGCACGACCATGATCGGTAGCGGCTCGAGGTGGTCGGCGACCACGTTCACCACGCCCTCCTCGGAGCGTTCGAGCTTGCCGCGCACCACCAGCGCGGGTGAGCCGCGGGCGACCCGGCGGAACCGCTGCCACACCCCGACCGAGCAGACCACGTTCACCAGGCCGTGCTCGTCCTCCAGGCTGAGGAAGGTGATCCCGGACGCGGTCGCCGGCCGCTGCCGGTGCGTGACCAGCCCGCCCACCTGCACCCGGCGGTCCGGCTCGGCCGTGGCCAGGTCGGCCGTGCTCAGTACCCCCCGCGCGGTGAGGTCTGCGCGCAACTGGCCGATCGGGTGGTCGCCGGTGCTCACCCCGGTGGCCCACAGGTCGTCGGCCAGCACCTCGACCGGCGACGGGTCGTCGAACAGCGGCGGCTGGGACTCCACCAGCGTGCCGGGCAGCGAGCCCGGCTGGTCCAGCGCCGCGCTGCCCGCCCGCCACAGCGCCTGGCGCCGGGTCAGCCCCAGGCATTCCAGCGCGCCGGACGCGGCCAGCGCCTCCAGGTGCTCCGCGGTCAGCCCGGTGCGCCGGACCAGGTTCTCCATCGACGCGTAGGCGCCGTGCGCCTCCCGCTCGGCGACGATCCGGCCCGCCACGTCCCGTCCGATCCCCCGGACGCCGGCCAGTCCCAGCCGGACGGCGAAGCCGGCGTCCCTGCGGTGCGCGGCGGAGTCGTCCGGGGCGGACGCGTCGAACTCGCCCGCGGACGGCTGGTGGCGCGCGAGGCAGGAGTCGAGCCCGGCCGGTCGAGGCCCCCGCGGACCAGGTTCGGGACCGTCCCCCATCCGGTCCAGGCCGGCGTCCACCCCGGACCAGACCAGGTCGGGACGCAGCACGCCCACGCCGTGGCGCTTCGCGTCGGAGACCAGGCTGGCCGGGGAGTAGAAACCCATCGGCTGGGCGCGCAGCAGCCCGGCGAGGAACGCGGCCGGGTAGTGCAGCTTCAGCCAGCTGGACGCGTACACCAGCAGCGCGAAGCTCAGCGAGTGCGACTCGGCGAAGCCGAAGTTCGAGAACGCCTGGATCTGGGCGTAGAGGTGGTC
>JBDHZJ010000072.1:0-8622 GCA_039811825.1 Propionicimonas sp. | reverse complement strand
CGTCCTCGAGCTGCAGCCAGCCGCTCTCCACCGCCAGCCACCACTGCGCCAGGTCATCGGGACGCGGATCGACCAACACCCCACCCGGGGCGCCGCCGGTCACCCTTTCCGTCATGCCGACAACGCTAGACCCCGCCACCGACAGAAACGACCGCCAGAGCAGCTCAAACCATGCTGCCCAGCTGAGAATCAGCTGAATAAATAGCGCATGCGCTCGATTCGGGAGGCCTGGCCGGAAGCCGCCACACAACCAGCGCCAGCGCGGCCAGCACGACCGCAACCAGCAGCCCCATCGGCAGCGCGACGAACAGGCTCCCGCCGATGACCAGGAAGCTGAACAGCCCGATCACCCCGTTGTAGGCGCCGTGCAGGAAGGACGGCGCCAGCACCGAACCCGTGCGCTCCCGCAGCGCGGTGAGCAGGAACGACAGCGGCACCGTCCAAGCGATCATCGCCGGGATCCCCCAGCCCCACTCGGTGCCGTAGTTGTGGCCGAGCACGATGATCGGCGCGTGCCAGAACCCCCAGAGCACCCCGGTGAGCAGGGTGGCCCGTCCCAGACCCAGCGGACGCAGCAGGTCCGCCAGCACGCCGCGCCAGCCGTACTCCTCGCCGAAGGCGAACAGCCCGTTCACCGTCAGCCCGGCGAGAATGCCCTGGACGATGCCGCTCGCGGCGAGCACGATCGGGGCGGGCACCGGGACGTCCGCGGTCATCCCCGGGACGACCTCGATCATCCGCGCCTGCAGCTCGGCGGCGTCCCGCACCAGGTGACCCGCGCCGGGAATCCCGAGGACGCCGGCGAGCCAGGCGACGCCGAACCCCAACGCCAGGATCGCCAGGACCACGACCACGGCAGCGAGGGCGTTGCGGCCGTACGTCCGCCAGAACCCGGCCCGCAGGGCCTGCCACTCGGCGGCGAGCAACCGGCGCCGACCCGCAACGCGCTCGGTGACGAGGCCCGCGACCAGCGGCAGCGGCATGTAGAACACGGCGGTGACCGCGATCCCGACCAGGGCGATCCCCTCGCCCAGCGCGAGCCGGAGCAACCACAGCACCAGCGCGACGACGACGGCACCGCCGAGTGCTACTCCGTAGTACACGCCGACCAACCGCCAGTCCACCCGCCCGCTCCGGGCCGAATCAGTCATGGTCGCCCGCCAGGTCGTGCCGGATCTCCTCCGCCCGGCCGGCGCGGGCCAGCCAGACCAGCACCGCTCCGACCGCGAGCGGGCCACTCACCGCCATCGCCGGGCCGAGCCAGGCGCGCGGGTGCTCGCCGAGGCTGCGCGCCACCGTGGTGGTCGCACCGATCGCCGCGAACAGCGTCGCGCCCGCGATCAGCCCGGCACGCTCGGGTCCGGTCCGGTCCGAGCGGGCCGCCCACCCGGCCACGGCGGCGGGCACGACGGCGCCGGCCACATCGAGGGCGGCAGCCCGCCGCTTCGGCAGCCACCGGTCTGGGGCACCCGCGACGCCCCAGTGCGCGGGCAGCCGCTCGGGCAGGCCGCGGCCGCGCACCGCGTAGTGCAGCACGGTGGCCGCGGCCAGCGCGGCGGGCACCGCGGCCGCCGCCACGAACGCCCGGGCGGGCGTGGAGGTGAACGGCACCGTCTCTGCGTCCGGCTCGATCACCCCGAGCCGCACCGCGACCGCACCGAAGTTCAGGTCCCACCCCAGGCCCAGCGCGCGGGGCACCAGCAGTCGCTCGTCGGCCGGGTTCCACCAGGTCGCGGCGATCCGTTCGGCCACATCATGCAGCCCGAGTCCGGCCAGCAGCTTCCGGGCCCACCGGGCACCCGCCGCACGCCCACCCTCGGCCGGCCCGGCCGCCGCGGCGACGCGCGCCACGTCGGCGGCGGTCGCCGTCGCGTCGAGGCGCTCGCACAGGTGCGCGACGAGGTCCTCGCGCAGGTCATCCCGGAGCGCCGGCCGCACGTCGGCGGCCATGCCGTCGAGCCAGACCTCGGCGGCGGTGCGGGCCTCGGCCGTGAGTTCGTCGAGCGTGCGGATCATCGGTGGCCTCCCAGCAGGTCGTTCAGGGCGGACGAGACATCGCCGAAGGCCGTGGCCATCGCGGCCAGCTGGCGCCGCCCGGAGTCGGTCAGCGTGTAGTACTTGCGGGGCGGGCCGACCGGCGATTCCTGCCAGGTCGTCTGCACCAGGCCCGCCTTCGCCAGCCTGGCCAGCAGCGGGTACACCGTGCCCGCAGTGATCGTCAGCGCGGGACGGGCCGTGAGCTCGTCGACGATCTGCGAGCCGTACTTCGCCTCGTCCGCGAGCAGGGCCAGCACCGCGAGGTCGAGCACTCCCTTGCGCAGTTGAGAGGCCCACACGTCCCGTTCCTTCGGCATAACTCAAGGGTATTACCAGCTACCTTGTAAGACAAGTAACAGCCGCGCACCCGGAGGCCCTCGGGCGGCCCTTCGTGACGCCGGCTCGTCCCTCACCGGCTCCTCAGGGACCGGCTACCGCGTCGGGCTCGTCCCTCACCGGCTCCTCAGGGACCGGCTACCGCGTCGGGCTCGTCCCTCACCGGCTCCTCAGGGACCGGCTACCGCGTCGGGCTCGTCCCTCACCGGCTCCTCAGGGACCGGTTCCCGCATGTCCCCCAGGGACCGTGAACCTGCGAGCGGCTACGGCTCCAGCAGGCCGCGGATGTCGTCGGCGGTGAGCGGGGCGGCGAGGTCGCCGGACTCGCCCACGACCTTGGCGAACAGGTCGCGCTTGCGCTGCTGCAGGGCGACCACCTTCTCCTCGATCGTGTCCTCGCTGACCAGGCGGTAGACCATCACGTGCTTGTCCTGGCCGATCCGGTGCGTCCGGTCGATCGCCTGCAACTCGGCGGCCGGGTTCCACCACGGGTCGAGGATGAACACATAGTCGGCCTCGGTGAGGGTGAGCCCGAAGCCGCCCGCCTTGAGGCTGATCAGGAACACCGGGTCGGTGCCGGTCCGGAAGCTCTCGATCCGGGCCGCCCGGTCGCGCGTCCGGCCGTCCAGGTAGACCGCGCCGATGCCGTCCTCGGCCAGTCGGTCGCGCACCATGCCCAGGTAGGTCGTGAACTGGCTGAACACCAGCGCCCGGTGTCCCTCGGACGCCAGCTCGGTGACCAGTTCGATCAGGGCGTCGAGCTTCGCCGAGGCGATCGGCTGGTCGGGCAGCACGAGCGCCGGCGAGAGCGCGAGCTGCCGCAGCAGCGTCAGCGAGGCGAGGATCGTGATCCGGTTCCGGCGCAGGTCGTCGACCAGTCCGAGCACCTTCTTGCGCTCGGCGGCGAGCTGCTTGTCGTAGAGCCGCCGGTGCCCCGGCGCGAGCGGAACGGACAGCACCTGCTCCTGCTTGGGCGGCAGTTCGGCGGCCACGCTCTCCTTCGTGCGCCGCAGCATCAGCGGACGCACCCTGCGGTGCAGCCGGCCCAGGGCCGCCGGGTCACTGCCCGACTCGATCGGACGTCGGTAGAACTCGGCGAACGCCGCGGGGTCGGCGAACAGGCCCGGCGCGACGATCGACAACAGCGACCACAGGTCCATCAGGTTGTTCTCCAGCGGGGTGCCGGTGATCGCGAACTTCGCCCGAGCGCGCAGCTTGCGGACGGCGTGGTAGGCCCGCGACTGCCGGTTCTTCACGAACTGCGCCTCGTCGAGGAACACCGCCGTCCACGGCAGGTCCGCGTACTCGGCCTCGTCGAGCCGCAGCAGCGTGTAGGACGTGACGACCAGGTCGGCGTCCGCGGCCAGTTCGGCCAGCGGCTGCGTCCGCTTCCGGGAGGTCTGCGCCACCACCCGCACCCGCAGGTCGGGCGCGAACCGGGCCGCCTCGCTGGCCCAGGTGCCCAGCACCGACGTCGGCGCGACGACCAGCAGCGGCCGCTCCAGCCGCCCCTCCCCGACCAGCGCGGACGCCAGGGCGAGTGCCTGCAGCGTCTTACCCAGGCCCATGTCGTCGGCGAGGATGCCGCCGAGCCGTGCGCCGTGCAGGAAGTGCAGCCAGCGGAACCCCAGCTCCTGGTAGGGACGCAGGCTCGCGCGCAGACCGGCCGGCACCGGGACCTCGGGCAACTCGTCGGTGCGCAGCAGCGCGGTCACCGCGGCCGACCAGGCCCGCGACTGCTCGGCCACGACGCCCAGGCCGACGAGCTCCTCCCACAGCCCGGCGTGCTCGGTACGCAGGCGCAGTCCCTCGGCATCCTTCGGCTGCAGCTGGCCCGCTTCCTCGATCAGCGCCCGCAGCTGTTCGAGTTCGGGCCGCTCCAGGCTGAACCACAGCCCCGAGGGCAGGATCAGGTGGGTCTGCCCGGTGGCGAGGGCCGTGAACAGCTCGCGGTACTCGACCGGCTCGTCCTCGATTGTGATCGTCACGGCGAGGTTGAACCAGTCGGTGCCCTCGGCCGGGTCGGTGACGGCGAGGCTGACCTGCGGCGCCGCCGCGGCCAGGCGGTACGACTGCGCCTCGCCGGTGGTCTCGACCAGCACGCCCGCACCGGCGAGGCGGTCGAGCCAGTGGGTGACGAAGTCGGCGGTGGCCGGTCCGGTGAGCGTGGACCTCGCGACCGGACGGGAGCCCGGCCGGTCGCCGCGGACGGGCCAGGGCCCCGCGGGCAGGCCGTCGAACAGCGCCCGCTCGGCGTCCCCGTCGCGATACGCCGGACGGTGGCCCGCCGGGTACAGCTCCACGTCGAGCGACCGGTCGCCCACCCGGTAGCGGAACAGCCACTCCAGCCCGGTGCGGTGGTCCGGCTCGAACGCCACCTTCAGCAGCAACTGCGGAGCCGAGGTCTCGGGCAGGTCGACGCCCGGCTCCACGGCCAGGTCGACCAGCCGGCGCAGGGCCGGGGCGAACTCGGCGGCGAAGGCGGGGATGTCGGCGTCCGGGATCTGCAACCGCGGGTGCTGCACGAGCAGCGCCTGCTGGCCCGGGTCGAGCGGCTCGGCGAAGGGCACCAGCAGCAGCTCGCCGGCCTCCTCGACCACCAGGCCGTGCGGCGGCGAGCCGAGCAGGTTGGCGTAGACCACCGGCCACTCGCGCCCGCCGGACGCGACGTGGGTGCGCAGAGTGAGCCCGTCACCGCCCGCGCCGAGCCGCGCGGCCACGCGGGCCGGCTCCCCGATCACCCGCACCGGCGGTGTGCCCTGGCCGGCCACGAGTTCGACCCCGGCCGCGACGGCGTCGCCCAGCGCCGACCACACGGACGCACCGAGTTCACCCAGTTCGAGCACGTCGGCCCGCTGGCTGTAGAACGAGTAGTTCTGGCGCTGGCCGCGGCTGCGGGCCAGCCCGGCGAGCACCACCCGGTGCGCCTCGGTGAAGTCGCCGCCCCAGGGGTTGAGCACCGCGTCCCAGGTGATGCCGGTACGCACCCAGCGTCCGGACCTCCCCCAGACCAGCGGACGCAGTTCGATCGAGCCGCGGGCGGCGCGGGTCACCTGGACGGCGAGCGGCTGGCCGCCCGACGTCGGGCGCGCCTGCGTCGTGATCTGCTCCAGCGCCCGCTGCCACGCCGGGACCAGGGCGCGCAGGTTCACCGTCCGCATGTGCCACAGCAGCGCGGCCCCGTGCTTGCAGCTCGACCCGACCGGGCAGGAGCACGACGTGGTCACGGCGCCGGTGTCGGCGTGGTAGCGCGCCACGGTCTGGTAGCTGCGGTAGGACGAGCCCCGGACCTGGGCCTGGACGAGGCTGCCGCCCGTCCCCGAGCCGGTGACGATGTGCCCCACCCGGCCCTGCCGGACGTACTCCTGGCCGCGCGCGAGCGTGACCTCGCCGAACAGTTCGACCAGTCGGCGCTCACCCAGCTCGTGCACCCAGTCGGGGTACTTGCCGCCGCTCATCCGACCCGACCGGCCCGCTTCCTGGTGAGCCACCAGAACAGGGCGGCGACGATCGCGACGGTGGTGGCGCCGACCAGCCCCATCGGGGCGGCGACCAGCGGGTTCGTGTCGACGAGCACCACCAGGAAGACGCCGGCGAAGCCGTTGATCGCGCCGTGCAGCACCGCGGGGGCGAGCAGCGAGTCGGTGACCTGGCGCGCCCGCCAGAGCAGGAAGGACGCCGGCACGCACCACGCGACCATGAACGCGATGCCGAGCTTGGCGTAGCCGGGGTAGTTCAGCCCCAGCAGGATCAGCGGGGCGTGCCAGAGACCCCACAGCACGCCGGTGAGCACGTTCGCCCAGAACGCGCCGAGCGGACGCAGTTCGTCGGCCAGCCAGCCCCGCCAGCCGTACTCCTCGCCGAACGCGAACACGCCGTTGATGGTGAAGCCGGCGACCAGCGCGGTGATGTAGGCAATGCCGAGCAGCGGCCACAACGAAGGAATGGCGGCGTTGACCGCGGCCACCTGGTCGACGTCCATGCTCGGGGCGAGCAGCAGCGTGTTGGCGAGCAGGTCGGGCTGGGTGAACAGCACGAGCCCCGGGCCGCTGAGGTCGAGCAGGTTGCCCAGCACCCAGCTCAGCCCGAGAATGCCGAGCATCAGCGCCGCGACCACCCCCGCGACGACTCCCAGCAGCTTCGGCAGCTTGCGCCAGAACCGGTCGAACGTGGTGCGGATCAGCGCCGGCCGCTTGTCGAGCCGCCCCACGATCAGGGCCGCGACCAGCGGCGCCGGCATGTACAGCACGGCCAGCACGATCGTGACGACGCTGACGCCCTGCCCGCCGGACAGGTCGCGGTTGCCCGTGGCGTACAGGCCGGCCGCGATCAGGCTGACCCAGCCGAGCGCGAGCAGGTAGAACAGCGCCACCCGGCCCCAGTGGACCCTCGGCCTTGCGTCGGCGTCACTCACGGAGCCAACCGTAGCCGTCCGGCCCGACAGCCCCGGCCCACCCCTCCGAGTTGTCAGAGGTTGGCGTCGCTGTAGCGACGCCAAACTCTGACAACTCGGCGGTCGGGGGTCAGGTCCAGGCGCCGCCCTGCATCACGCGGGTGGCGAACAGTCCGGAGTCGAGGACGGCCAGGTCGGCACGCTTGCCGACGGCGATCCGGCCCACGTCGGGAAGGGTCATGTAGTCGGCCGGCAGCGACGTGGCCGCACGAACGGCCTGCGTGAACGGGATCCCGGCGGCGACCGCGTTGCGCACGGCCCGGTCGAGGGTGAGCGTCGAGCCGGCGATGGTGTCGGTGCCGGCGATCCGGGCGACACCGTCGCGGACCTCGACCGGGAGCTCGCCGAGCACGTAGTCGCCGTCGGACGCAGCGGCCGCAGCCATCGCGTCGGTGACGAAGACCACCCGGTTCGCCTCGGTGGAGGCCACGAAGGCGACCAGTTCGGGACGCACGTGCACCCCGTCCATGATCAGCTCGAGGTAGACCCGCGGGTCCTCCCACAGCGCCAGCACCGGACCCGGCTCGCGGTGCCGCAGCGGCCGCATCGCGTTGAACAGGTGGGTCGCGCCGATCGCGCCGGCGTCGATCGCGGCCCTGGCCGTGTCGTAGTCGGCGTCGGTGTGGCCGATCGCCGCGACCACGCCGCGGGCGGCCATCAGCCGGATCGAGTCCATCGCCCCGGCGCGCTCCGGTGCGATCGTGACCATCTTCACCGCACCCCGGCCGGCGTCCAGCAACTCGGCCACCTCGGCCGGCTCCGGGTCGGTGAGCAGGGCCGGCGGGTGCGCGCCCTTGTACTTCAACGCGAGCCACGGGCCCTCGAGGTGGATGCCGGCCAGCTCACCGGACTCGACGAGACCGGCCAGGCAGTTCACCTGCCGCTTCAGGTCCGGAATGGTGCCGGTGACCAGCGAGGCCACCATGGTGGTGATCCCGAGCCGGCGGTGGGCGGCGAGCGCCTGCCGGGCGACGTCGGGGTCCTCGGTGACGAAGGACGCGCCGCCGCCGCCGTGGCTGTGCACGTCCACGTAGCCCGGGACCAGCACGCCGTCGACGTGCTCATCCGCCGGGCGCGGCGGCGCACCGGTGCCGGTGGCCACGATCCGGTCGCCCGCGGTCTCCACCCAGCCGGCGACGAGCGCGTCGGCGTCCGGGAGGTAGATCTGGTCCGCAGTGATGAGCATCAGACGTCCAGCCTCTGCCAGTCGGGGAGGTGCGCGTAGGTCTCCTTGTAGTAGTCGGCCAGTGCCAGCTCGGCGGCCGCGTCCTCGTCGACCACGATGGTGGCGTGCTGGTGCAGTTGCAGCACCGAGCCCGGGTACATCGACGTGATCGGTCCCTCCACGACCTGCGCGATCGCGTGCGCCTTGCCCGAACCCGTCGCGACCAGGATCACGTGGCGCGCGTCCATGATCGTGCCGAGGCCCTGGGTCAGGCAGTGTCGCGGCACCTGGTCGATCGAGTCGAAGAAGCGCGCGTTGTCCTCCCGCGTCCGCGCGGCCAGGGTCTTGATCCGGGTCCGCGACGACAGCGAGGACGTCGGTTCGTTGAACCCGATGTGGCCGTTCGAGCCGACGCCCAGGAACTGGATGTCCACTCCCCCGGCCGCCGAGATCGCGTCCTCGTAGGCCACGCAGGCGGCGGCGAGGTCGTCGGCGAACCCGTTCGGCACGTGAACCCGGGCCGGATCCATCCCCATCGGCTCGGTCACGGTCTTGCGGATGATCTCGTGGTAGCTCTCCGGGTGGCCCTCCGCGATCCCGACGTACTCGTCCAGCGCGAACGCGGACGCCT
>JBDHZJ010000071.1:0-8641 GCA_039811825.1 Propionicimonas sp. | reverse complement strand
GCGAGGCTGGTGAAATGCGCGGCGGTCGCGATCAGCGACTTGCCCGAGCCGGTCGGGGTGGTCACGATCACGTTCGCCCCGGTGAGGATGTCGATGACCGCCTCTTCCTGGTGCGGGTAGAGCGTGATCCCGTCGGCGGTGGTCCATTCGATGAACGCCCCGTAGAGGGCGTCGGGGTCTGCCGCGCCGGCATCCGGCACCAGGTCGGTGAGTCGCATCGTGCGCCCATCGTCCCATCCCACGACGGCCTGTCGCGATCCGGCCGCTCGAGCGGCCCCGAGTGACGGGTGAGGCAGGTGGGGCGGCGACGGCGGTCGGATCGCGACACCAGGCCAGCGCGGGAGTGCCCCCGCGACACGCCGCTTAGCATCGCTAGAGATGCTTGCTTGGCAACTCTAGCGATGCTAACGTGGTGCGGTCAGATCGGATGCGAGCGAGAGGAGCCGAGATGACCAACCCCATGGGTGCGATCAAGAAGGGCTTCCTGCACCTCTTCACGACCAACGACTGGACGCGTCCCGGCGAGCCCCGGCATGTCGTGACCATCCTCGACGTCCTCGAGCCGAGGAGTCCACGGGGCTGATCCCCGTCACCTGCAACCAGTATGGTGCGGTCTGTGTACTTGACGACGTCGCAGGCCGCAGAGCGGGTGGGAGTCCCGAAGGACCAGTTCCGGTCCGCGATGTCCAAGGAACGCAAGAACGGCAAGGAGTTCCACGCGCCCCGCGAGGAGTGGACCGACGGCCGCACGCCCCTGTGGGACGAGCAGAAGGTCGTCGCCTGGGCCAAGGCCAGGAAGAAGCGCAAGAAGCGCAAGAAGGAAAAGGAGAAGGAAAAGGACGCGGACTGAGCGCCCCCTCCCCTCCCGCCCTCAGGTGAACAGGCAGAACGGGTGGCCGGCCGGATCGATCAGAACCCGCACACCCTCCTGAGGCTGCACGGACGCCTCGCGCGCGCCACACCAGACCGCCCATCGCACCGCGGCGTCGAGATCCCGTACGTGGATGTCGAGGTGTTGGGTCGCGGTCTGCCGATCCCGAACCGCCGGCCAGACCGGCGGCGCCCAGTGCCGCTCATACTCGAAGTTGAGCCGGAGCCGGTCGGTCGCGACCTGGGCCCAGCCGGCCTCCCCGGGCTCGTCCGGCAGGCCGCGCTCCTCCGCCGTGACCACACCACCGAGCAACGTGGCTTAGAAGGACGCGAGCTTCCGCGGCGCGGGGCAGCTGATCGTGACCGATGTGAGGCCGAGGAACGGTCGTTCGGGGCGCATCACCCGATCATCACTCACCGCGGCCGCGGCGTCCACACCGCTACCGCTGCGACGTCGCTCCGGACCGATCTCCCAGCGGGTGGGGGGACCACGCGTAGATCTGGGCACACGCGAGGCCGAGCCAGGCCCACTGGGCGAGCACCGCGAGCCAGAGCAGCGCGATGCCGACCGGGCCGGACGAGAGCGCCGCGCCGGCGAAGAAGCCGAGCAGGATGAACACGCCGAGCAGCAGGGCGACACGCGCCTGCGTCCGGGCTCCGATCCTCCGGCTCCAGGCGGAGTGTGCGAACGCCGCCGCAGCCATCGCCACGAACCCGATCGCCCCGAACACCAGGTGCAGGACGCCGCTCGCCGTGACCGCTCCCCCGTTGGCGCCCGGCGGGAAGCCGTCGACCGGGTCGGGGACGAAGATCGCACTGAGGACCAGCGCAGCCCCGTCCACCATGATCAGGGCACCGGTCGCGAGCCCGCGTCCGCTGCGGATCGCACGGATCACACCCAGGCCGGCCGCGAGCACCATGCAGCCGGTGAGCACCAGGTTCGCGCGCTGCAGCCAGCCGAGGTCACCCAGGGTGAGCAGCGAGAGCGCGTGCCGCGAGAGGACGAACCCGGGTCTGGTCAGGGCGAGCACGAGACCAACCAGCACGTAGAACGGACCGGCCACCACTCCCCAGCCCAGCAGGCTCCGGGTCACGGCGGCCCCGCGGTCCAGAGCGGGCCTGTCGTCCACCATCCCGTCCTCCTGCACTCATGAGTGCATTACTGCACTCCGCGGTACAGTACTGAGTGCGCTCCAGAGGCACAAGGGGAGGAACGAGCCATCGACGCCGAGGACCCGAGGATCACGCGCTCCCGCGCACTGATCCTCGACGCCGCGACGACCGTGTTCCTCGAGCGCGGGTACACCGAGGCCACGGTCGACGACGTGGCCAGCGCGGCCGGCGTCGCCAAGCGGACGATCTACAACCTCTACGGGGACAAGGAACAACTCTTCCGGGCGACGATCCTGCGCTCGATCGCGATCGCGGACCGGTTCAGCGCCACCCTCGCGGAGGAGGTCCGCGGCGTGGCCGACCCGCGTTCGGAACTGCCACTGATCGCGGTCCGGCTCGCCGACGCGGTGCTCGCCGGGCCCGTACTGCCGCTGCGGCGACTGCTCGTGATGGAGTCCAGCCGCTTTCCCGACCTGGCCATCGAGTACCGCGAGCGAGCCCCAGAGGCGGTGCTGCGCGCACTGGCCGACCTTTTCGGCACACTCTCCCGGAGCGGTCACCTGGTGCTGGACGACCCGGCGCTTGCCGCGGAGCACTTCGCCTTCCTGGTGATGGGGGCCGACATCGACCGGGGAATGTTCGTCCCGGCGATCCTGGACCGGGCCGCCGTCGAGGCGCGAGCAGCGGCAGGTGCTGCCGTCTTCCTGCGCGCGTACACCCCCGCCTGAGTTGGCATTGTCGCCGAATGCCGGGCCAACCCGGCCCCGAGGCCGCCACCCCGGAAGACCCGGGCCGCCACGCAAGTCGACGCCCCCCGCACAACTCGCGTGAACCGTTCCGGACACCCCCCAGTTGCCGCGAACGGATTCCTCAGGATTAGGCCGGAACTCCGCTGAACCAGGTCCCCGAACGGGTGACACTCAGGCGCAATCCCGCTGCTGGCCACCGCGATCTGCCGGGGGCGTCCCGCCACCGCCTTGGCCGGACGCTCCCAGCCCACGCCCTCGCTGTCCGCGCCCCTCCAGTACGGGCAGTGAGTCGTGCCCCGGGCAGGCCCGGGGAGATCGCTTAACGAGGTTAAGCCTTGTCGGAGATGCCTTCCAAGACCCCATGAGGGTGACACGGCGTCCGCCCAGGCACCGGCCGCACGGTGGCGGGAATAGTTGAAGCGGCAACAACCTTGGTATAGCGGGATCGACGAGACGGAGGAGAGCGGACATGGCACGGATCTCGGTACTGGGCGGAACCGGTTACGGGGGCAGCGCGGTGGTCCGGGAGGCCGCCCGGCGTGGCCATCAGGTGACGGCGTTCAGCCGCGGGCCGGCCGGCGAGCCCGTGCCCGGCGTCCGCTACGTCACCGGTTCGGTGCTCGACGCGGACGTGCTCGCGCAGGCGATGGACGGGGCCGACGTGGTGTTCGAGGCACTCTCCCCCCGCGGCGACATGGCGGACCGGGTGGACGGCGTCATCGACGCGCTGGTGGAGCGGGCGCGGGAGTCGGGGGTCCGCCTGGGCGTGCTGGGCGGGGCGTCGTCCCTGCTGGTGGCGCCGGGCGGGTCGCGCCTGTTCGACGTCGCGGACAACCCGCCCGAGGTGCTGCCCGAGATCGAGGTGGGGCTGCGCAAGCTGGACACCCTGCGGGCCACCGACGAGTCGCTGGACTGGTTCTACGTCAGCCCGGCGGCCGAGTTCGGCGCCTGGGTGCCCAGCGTCGCGACCGGCGCCTACCGGATCAGCGACGACGTCCTGCTGAAGGGCCCGGACGGACATTCCGAGATCTCGGCCGCCGACCTCGCGATCGCGGTGGTGGACGAGATCGAGCACCCCTCCCACCACCGGCGCCGGTTCCACGTGGCGCACTGACACCTGGAGTCGTCCGTCCCACGAACGACGGAACCGCCGCGGGGCACGGCCCGGCCACCTCCCGGGAGCGGCTGCCCTCCCCGGATCTGGCGGAGCGGGCCCATCCCCGGGGCGTTCCCTGTCACCATGGATCATGGAGTTGACGACCACGGCCGTCCTGGCGGTCTTCGTTCTGCTCGCGCTGTCCGCGGTGATCTTCTACGCGGCCCGGCGATTCAACCTTCCCTACACCGTGCTGCTCGTGGCGGTGGGCATCGTGCTGGTGCCCGTCGTCGAACTCCCCGCGCTCGCCCCGATGGCCGGCTTCCTCACCGACTTCCAGCTCACCCCGGAGCTGCTCTTCCTGATCTTCCTGCCCGTGCTGATCTTCGATTCCGGGTACTCGATGAGCATCCGGACCATGCTCGAGAGTTCCTGGACGATCCTGCTGCTGTCCGTGCTCGGCCTGTTGATCTCGGCCTTCGGTTCGGCCGGACTGCTCTGGCTGCTGTTGGGCGCGATCGGCTACACGGTGCCGTTCGAGGTGCTGTTGCTCTTCGGCGCGATCATCTCGGCCACCGACCCCGTGGCGGTGCTGGCCCTGTTCAAGGACTTCGGCGCTCCTCGACGGCTGACCGTGATCTTCGAGGGCGAGAGCCTTTTCAACGACGGCACGGCGGTCGCGCTGTTCCTCGTGGTGCTGGGCATGATCAGCACTGGCTTCCACGGGGGCTCGACCGTGCTGTTCGGCCTGCTGGCCTTCGTCGTGATGGTGCTGGCAGGGCTGCTGCTGGGGCTGGGTGCTGCCGGGCTGTTCACACTGGCGCTGCGCAAGACGAGGTCCAACGAGTTCGTCTCGGCGACGTTGCTGATCATCTCGGCGCACCTGGTCTTCATCAGCTCCGAGTTGGTCAACGAACTGGAGCTCTCCGTCGGGGAGCTCGAGCTGCGGGTGTCCTCGATCATCGCCACGACGGTCTCGTCGCTGTTCCTCGGGAACTACGCCCGCCACTCGCTCACGCCGCGCACGGACGCGTACGTCGACAAGGTGGTCAGCCACCTCGCGTTCGTGGTGAACTCGCTGGTCTTCCTGCTGGCGGGCCTGCTGTTCGCCTCCACGGAGGTGGCGCTGGCGGACCTGTGGCTGGTGATGCTGGTCGCCGTACTCGTCGTCGCCGGGATGCGCGCCGTGTCGGTGTTCGCGGTGACGGCCCCGGTGAACTGGCTGAAGCTGGATGCGGGGGTGCCCCGGAGCTGGCAGTGGTTGCTCGCCTGGGGCAGCGTGCGCGGCGCGCTGGCGATCATCGTGGTGATGCTGATCCCCGAGGATCTCACGGTGGCCGGCTGGCAGCTTGCATCCTCGCCCCGGGACTTCCTGCTCGCCCTCGTCATCTCGTGCATCCTCGTCACCCTGTTCCTGAAGGCGCCACTGATCGGTCCCCTGATGCGCCGCCTGGCGGTGGACCGACCCGATCCGATCGAACTGGCCCGCAAGTGCGACCTGGCGATGTACTTCCTGATGACCGAGCGATCGGGCTTCCAGCACTCGGAGTCGCGGGCGGTCCTGCGCGACGAACGGGCGCAGGCCGAGGTCGCCGCCCTGGACGCGGCCATCGCCTCCGTCTCGGCGGAGCGCGAGGAGTTGCTGGCCGCACACGGCGAGGCGCTCTTCGAGCAGGCGCTGCGGCTGACCGCCGTCCACATCGAGGAGACCGCGCTCAAGCAGCTCTACATCAACAACGAGGTCGACGAACTCACCTACCGACGCCTGCACGGCAAGCTCCAGCTGCAGACCGAGGCAATCCGCGCCGCGCACCTCGACGAGATGGACTGGCATCGGTCGCGCGATCGCAGGGACATCTTCGACGCCCTGGTGCGCAACACTGTCGAGCGGGTGACCCGCCGGGAGCGGACCCCGTTGCCGGGTGAGCGGATCGAGTCCGCCCGGGCCCAGCTGGTGATGGCGCGGCGGGTGGTGCGGGGGCTGCGTGGCATGCAGACCGAGTTCGACGATCCGGTGTTCCTGCCCGCCCCCTTCGAGAAGGTGCTCGCCCTCTATGTCGGGTTCGACGCCACCTGCACCACCGACCTCGATCGCCTGGCCGACGAGAGCGAGGCGAACCTGGACGACGAACTCGGCCGCCTGGCCGAACTCTCTCGCGCCGGCTGGGGCCTGCGCGCGGTGGCCGTGCTGCGCGCCCGCGGCGTGGCCGGCGAGCAGGACGAGGAGTGGCTCGAACAACGGTTCTCGTCCTGACGGGGCGGCCGGGCCCACCGGACAGCCGCGCGGGAACCCTCGGACGGCCGATGCTGCGGGCCACGACCCCGACGGGTCTGTCCGGACGGGATCACCGCGGCACGCGGACCGCCGTGTAGGTGGTCTCCGGCGTGGGCGGCGTGGAGAACCGGGCGTTCGGCAGGTACAGCCAGCGCCCCCAGGCCGCCACGGTGGTGGGCACGTCGAAGCCGGGACTGGTGATCGTGCGCTGCAACGTTCCGGACCCCCCGCCACGGCTGAGCCTGAACACGGCGACCTGGTTCAGCTGGTTCTGCACCGCGTACAGCGTGCGGCCCCGCACCAGCAGGCCGTCCCCGTTGGTCAGCGGGTAGCCGCCGAGATCCACCGTCCGCGTGACCCCGGTGCCCGGGTCGATCCGGAACAGCAGGCCCGTGCTGGTCTGCACGGCGAGCAGCGCACGGCCGTCAGGGGTCGCGGCGATGCCGTTGAGGTTGAAGCCGGGCCCGTGGACGTAGTCCCCGCTGAGCGGCAGCTGGATGACGTCGGCAGGGTCGGGGAGCTGCCCGTGCCGCCCCAGCGGCAGCCCGTACAGGACGGGGTTCTGGGAGTCGGTGAACCAGGCTGTGCGCCGGGTGAGCACCACGTCGTTCACGAAGCTCGCCCCCGCGGCCAACGGGTAGCCGGCGAGCACCTCACCGGTGCGGGTGTCGACCACCCTCGCGTCCCCCGCCGGCCCGCCGGCGACGAACAGGCGTCCACGACCGTCCACCGTCAGGCCGACGGACGGGGTGCCCGGGCCCTCGCTGATCAACGCGCCATTGCCGGTGCGCAGGCTGACCGCATAGATGTCGCCGTCGGCCAGCGAACCGAAGTACGCGGTGTTGCCCCGGATCGCGATGCCCTCGGGACGGAAGCCGTCCGGCAGCCGGAGCACGGCCGGGTACGGGCCGCCGCCGGGTCCCCCGTGGGCCCGGGCGACGGCTGGGGCGAGGCTGGCGGCGAGTGCCGTGGCCAGTCCGAGGACGGCCAGCCGGGCGCCGGTGCGGAATTTCACGATGGTCCCCTTTCAGCGCTGACAGGACACCTTCGGCGCTACCCGGAGCATCCCGGCTCACGGTTGAGGAATTGTGCCGCCCTCAACTCCCGGTGTTCCCGACGTAGTGGGCAGGATCGGCGACGAAGGCGTCGCGGCAGCCCCTCGAGCAGAAGTAGTAGGTCTGGGCGTCGTGCACCGCGGAGGGGGCGTTCGCCCGATCGACCTCCATGCCGCAGACGGGGCATGTCGTGTGTTCCTCGGCCATGGTGCTCTCCTGTCGTGTGTCACCTCACCCTCCCTGTACCCCGAAGGCGGCCGAACGACCCGGGTGGCCCTCAGCTGCGGGCGGAGGTCGCCACCGGCTGCCCTTCGCTTCCGCGGGCGAGCCGTCGGTACCCCCCTCACCGCAGCTGGCCGCGCTCCTTCAGTTCGGCGACGATCCGGGCGTAGAAGGCGTCGTCGATGCGGTACTTGGCCCGGTAGATCAGGTAGCTGACCACGATCAGGACCGGCGGCACCACGAGCATGCCGATCCTGATGATGAGCAGGGCGGACGGGGTGGCCGCCTCGGGCCGCAGGGGATCGAGCGCGGCGAAGTAGACCGCGATCGCCACGATCTGGGTGGAGAGCGCCGCCCCGACCTTGTTGATGAACGGCTGCAGGGCGAACGTGACCGCGCCGTTGCGGCGGCCGAGCTTCCACTGGCCGTACTCGATCGTGTCGGTGAGGAAGACCAGCATCAGCAGCGTGATGAACGAGTCACCGATGAACAGCAGTAGCCCGGCGATCGCGATGAACACGATGTTCGCGGGACTGAGGAAGAACACCAGGTACCCGGCCAGGATCAGCCCGGTCGCGATCGTGTACAGGTTCCGCCGCGAGATCCGCTTCGACACCAGGGGGAAGATGCCGTAGCCGAGCAACTGGCTGGCCACCAGCACCGCCCCGAACGGCGAGTACATGTTCTCGTCGCCGTAGACGTACTTGAAGTAGTAGGTGCCGAACGTCGTCGTGGTCAGGTAGCCGGTCATGAACAGCACCATCGCGATCGCGACCCACAGCAACTGGTCGTTGCGGAACACCACCTGCGCCAGTTCCTTCAGCCGGGTGCGCTCCTGCTCGACCACGATCGCCGGCTCCCTGACCCCGATCAGCGTCACCACCTGTCCGACCAGCATGATCGCCACGACGCCGATCGCGTACAGCGTCCAGGCCGGCACGCTGCCGAAGCCGGGCGCCAGCGCCTTGGTCACCGGCAGCACCGACACGACCACGGTGAACAGCCCGATGGTCGCGAACACCTTCGCGACCGCGCCGAACCGTTCCCGCTGCTTCTGGTCCACGGTGAGCGCGGGCAGCATCGACCAGTACGGGATGTCGTTGGCCGTCCACGCCAGGCTCCAGCCGAAGTAGATGACCACGAACCCGGCGACGAACCCCGCGCCGGTGAGGCCCAGATCGGTGAACAGCAGCACGGTGAACACCGCGGACGCCACCACTCCCCCGGCGATCCAGGGCTTGTAGTGGCCCCAGCGGGTGCG
>JBDHZJ010000070.1:0-8641 GCA_039811825.1 Propionicimonas sp. | reverse complement strand
CAGGCACCGGGGGGCGCCGACCACTCGGTGGTTTACGGTCGACGGGCACTGCCGCGGAGGGGAGACAGCGATCCTGATCTGTCCGGGTCGCGAGGTCCCCAGACCTCGCGACCCGGCACTATCTCCCCCTGATCAGTCCCGCATCGCCGGTGAGGCGTAGACCGACGCCACCACGTCGCCGTCGAAGAAGGCGGTGAGTCGCGCGGCCTCGGCGGCCAGGGCGGCCCTGCCCTCCGGCCCGGGGTCGTTGCGGACGATGACCCGCACCGCCCCGTCCGGCTCCTGCACCCAGCAGCCGACCACCCGGCCGTTCCACCAGGCCGTGGTGCCGGCGTTGCCGTTGGCGTCGAACAGGAACGGCGCATCGGCCGGATCCAGGTAGAAGTCGCGCTGCTTCCAGCCCATCGTCGTCGGGTCGAGCACCGGGAGCAGCGCCGCCCACGGCGCGGCCGCAGGTCCGGGGTGCTCGTCCCCGGGCAGCACCCAGCCCGTGCCGCCGTCGTCGAGCGCCACCGCGACCGCGCCGACGTCGGCGAGCGCGCGTCGGGCCACGGTCTTCGTGGCGCCCAGCCACCAGACCAGGTCGGTCTCGGTGCCGGGGCCGAACGTCCACAACCAGCGCCGGACCAGCTCCGCCCAGGCCTCGGCCTCGGGCAGGGGGACCGGCGCGCTGCCCAGCCACGCCTGCGCCGTGGTCCAGACCGGCCGCGAGACGCGCCAGTGGCCCGCGTTCCGGCCCCGGAACAGCTGTCCGCGCGCGCCCAGCAGGGTCAGGATCCGGGGCGCCACGGGCGCCTCCTGCGCCCACTTGCCGGTGCCGAACGTGATCCTGGCGCCCAGCGCGGGCACCTGCGCGCGCAGGGTGGCGGCGTCCAGCGCGCCGTCCGGTTCGAGGTGGGCGAGCACGTCCGCCGCGGCGGCCTCGACCCAGGCCGCGCCGTCCTCGGCGACCCCGGACCGTTCCACGTCGGCGGCGAGCCGGCGCAGTTCCGTCGCCGCCACCCGTGCGGACGCGCCGCCGAGCGCCGCGGGCAGCAGGTCGCGGGTGAAGCCGAACAGCGTGCGCCGCATGGCGAGCTGCTTGACCACGGAGCGCTCGGAGTTGAGCAGGTCGTCGACGGCGCCGGTGCCCAGCCCGTCCACCCTGGCCTGCAGGGAGAGGTACACGGTGGCCGGCTCGGTGGCGTGCAGGACGGTCATCGCGCGGGTCGCGGCGACCGGGTCCGGGTAGCGGTGCGCGGGGTGGATGCCGTGCCGGACGGCGAGCCGGTCCCGGCGCTGGGCGTCGGTGAAGCGGAGCACCCGCCCATCATGGCAGCCGGCCCCGACGGTGCCCGGCGCGGCTCGGGGTCATCCGTCGGGGGAACAGACGTCCGCGGGCCCGACGCCATAGTCTGTCCGGGACAGCCGACCTGACGAGGGGAGAGCCGTGGCCGCCGCGATCACCGCCGCGCAGCGTGCCCGCATCCTCGCCGTGGCCCTGGTGGCCGTCGCGCTCGCCACCGCGGGCGTGCTGGTGTACGGGCTGATCACCACCCGGGGTGTGGCGGGCATGCTGGGCGACCTGGAGATCTACACCGGCGCGATCAACTACGCGCTCGGCGGCGGCGACCTGTACTCCTACACCTACACGCACCCCACCGTGCACGGGCTCGGGTTCACGTACCCGCCGTTCGCGGCCATCGTGCTGGCCCCGTTCGCGCTGGTCGACCCGCTCGTGGCGAAGGTGATCTGGACGATCCTCACCTTCGCGGTGGTGCTCGCCTGCCTCTCGGTGCTGGTGCGCGGCGCGGCTGCCAAGCCGTACGGCCGGGCGTCCGTCGCAGGGCGCGGGGCCGCGCACATCGCCTGGGTGGCGGGCCTGTCCGTCCCGGTGATGCTCAGCTACCCGTTCCTGCACAACCTGATCGTCGGTCAGGTGAGCCTGTTCGTGATCGCGCTCGCCCTGTTCGACCACCTGTTGCCGCGCCGCTGGCAGGGCTTCCTGGTCGGCCTGTCGGCGGCGATCAAGCTCACCCCGCTGGTGTTCCTTCCGTACTACCTCGTCACACGCCAGTGGCGGCAGGCCGCCGTCTGCGGCGGCACCTTCGCCGGCGTCACCGGCCTCGCGTTCGCGCTGCTGCCGGGTCCTTCGGTGACCTACTGGACCGACAAGCTCTGGCAGACCGGACGGGTCGGACGCACCGACTCCACCGTGAACAAGTCGCTGCTCGGCCTGCTCTCCCGGCAGCTGCCCGAGGGGGTGCCGGTCACGCTGGTCTGGCTGGCGCTCGCCGCCGCGGTGGCTGCGCTCGCGTACTGGCGGGCGGCCCGGCACCTGCGCGACGGCGACGCCCTCGCCGCGACCCTCGCGGTCGGCGCGCTGTCGGTCGCGGTCTCCCCGATCTCGTGGCCGCACCACCAGCTCTGGCTGGTGCTCGCCGCCGCCTGGTACCTGCTGCTCCGCGGACGCACCCCGCCGGCGCTCGGCATCGTGCTGTTCGCCGCCTTCTTCGGCTATCCCTGGTTCGAGGACTACCCGGCGGGATCGGTCAGCGGCCTGCTCGGCGTGGGCGTCGAACTGCCCGCCCTCGCCGTGCTGGTCGTGCTCGGCTTCGGCCTGCTCCCGGTCCGGCGCGACCTCCTCGATCGGGCTGCGGCCACGGCGGCGGCCAGCCCGGGACCGTGACGGGGCGCCGATGCTGATCGGGCCCGACTCGGCCCTGGCGCGCAGCTGGCCGTCCGCCCGGGTGGACGCGCTCGTGCGGGACGGTGGCACCCTGCGCCACTACCGCCGTCGCCTGGACCGTTCGGACCGGCCCTGGGTCCGTCTCGGTGTGGTCAGCGACCGCGCGTGCGGGCCCGGCGCCCTGGCCCGGCGGGGACGCCGGCTGTACGCGGTGGTGCCGGAACCCGGCGGGACCCGCACCTACCGGTTCGAGGGATCCGCCTGGGTGCCCACCGCAGAGGTCGCCCGGCCGGCGGGCGCCGTCCCCGCGCCGACGGCGGCCGACCTGGGCCTCGACGCCGCCCGCGTCCGGGCCGTCGCCGCGTTCCGCGTCCGGGCCCGCACCAGGGCGCTGGTCGACGAGGACGGCTCGGTGTTCAGCCACCACCCGCGTGCCGACGGCGGCTGGGAACGGGACGCCTGCCTGCGGCTGGCCGACGACGCCCCGGCCCTCGCCGGCCCCGAGTCGGTGAAGCTCGCCCAGGTCACCGGCGACCTGGACGCCACGCCCACCCCGTGGGGAGAGCGGGCGCCGACCCTGAGCGACTCCCTGGCCACCGCAGGCGTCCGCGGTACCGACCTCGGCGTCCGGGTCGACCACGCCGGCCGGAGCTTCCTGCTGTTCGGCGACACCCACTGGACGCGGCCCTGGCTGGGCACCCGCGACGCGGTCGCCGAGGTGCTCCCCGGCGCCGACCTGCCCGTGGTGCGCTTCCACGGCAGCCCGCTGAAGCTGGTCGGTCGTGCGGCGGGCCGGGTCACGATGCGCGAGTACGACGTGCCGCTGGCCGGGTTCTCCCACGGCGGCCACCTGTACGTGCTGTTCAGTTCCAACCACTTCCGGGACGGCCGGGTGATGGGGCGCTCGGTGCTCTCCCGCGCGGTCGAAGACGACCCCGCGATCGACCCGGCCGCGCGGCGGCGTCCGCTCCGCTTCACGGTGCTGGGCACGTTCAGCGACCGCCACTTCGTCAACACCTCGGTGCAGCTGCGGCCGGCCGCGGACGTGCCCGGCTGCGGCGGCCCCGGCGAGGTGCTGCTGGTCTGGGGGAGCGGGCCGTACCGTGCGTCCGAACCCCGGCTGGCCCTGCTCGACCAGGCCGCCCTGGCCCGGCTGGACGCCGGCGTCCCGCCCGCGCGGGCCGGCGTCCGCTACTGGGCGGGCGGCGACTGGTCGGACGCCGAGTCGGACGCCGTGCCGTTGTTCGCGCCCGCGGCGCTGGGCGAGCTGTCGGTGCGCTGGGTCGAGGCGGCGGGCTGCTACCTGATGCTGCACGCCTCGGCGCCGGAGGACCCGATCGGCCCCGCGGTGGTGCTCCGCAGCGCTGCCCTGCCGTGGGGGCCGTGGTCGCCGCGCGTCCGCCTGCTCGACTGGATCGCGACCGGCATGTCCCGCGACCCGCACACCCGGTTCATCAAGGCCGCCCGCGACGGCGACCCGGTGGGCGACCGGATCTTCCGGGCCCAGGCCGGCGGCACCGGTGCGGCGTACGCCCCCTACCTCTTCGACGCCACCGCCGACGGGGCCGACCTCGTGCTGCGCTACACGTTGTCCACCTGGAACCCCTACCAGGTGGTGCTGATGCAGCATCGGCTCCCGGTGGACCAAGTTCGGAACCGTCCCCAACCCGGTCCGGACCGAATTGGGGACGGTTCCGAACTCGGTCCACCCGGCTGGACGCGGCCGTCTACGCTATGACGCGCTGACGGAAGGGGTGGGCGTGGAACAGCTGCGCACATGGGCGGTGCGGGCCGGGCTCGCCGCCGTCCCGCTGCTCGCCGCGCTCTACGTCGGCGCCACCCAGATCGACGGCGGGACGCTGTGGCCGTGGCAGCCCAACATGATCGACCTCGGCGTCTACGCCCGGGTCGGCGGACTGGTGCTCACCGGCGGCGACATCTTCGACGCGCAGGGCCAGCTGCCGTGGATCTACCCGGGCTTCGCCGCCCTGCTCACGGTGCCGTTCGCGGTGATCCCGTTCACGCTCGCCGCCGTGGCGTGGCTGGCGCTGTCCACGGCCGCGCTCGCGGCGATCCTGTACCGGCTCGGGATCGGCGGCTGGCGGCTGAGCCTGCTCACCACCGCGGCGATCCTGTTCGTGCAGCCGGTCCGCGATACCCTCGGCTTCGGCCAGCTCGGCATCTTCCTGGTCGCGGCCGCCGTGCTCGACTCGATGCCCGGACGCAGGATCTTCCGCCGCCGGCTGCTCCCCGAGGGCTGGCTGGTCGGCGTCGCGACCGCCGTGAAGCTCACCCCGGCCGTGGTGGCCGCCTACAACTTCTTCGCCGGACGCCGCAAGGCGGGCCTGGTCGCGTTCGGGGCCTTCGTCGCGGCGACCGTGTTGGGGTTCCTCCTGCTGCCCGCCGCGTCCTGGGAGTACTGGCTGAAGCTCGCCTCGGGCGACTCGGGGATGAACTCGGGCATCGTCTATGCCACCAACCAGTCCGTGCTGGGCATGTGGAACCGGCTGACCGGTGAACCGAGCCGTGGCGGGCTGGTGCTCAGCGTGCTGGTCGTCGTGCTCGGCGTCGGGGCCGCCGTGCTGATGCACAAGCGGGGGCAGGTGGCCTACGCGCTCTGCCTGGCCGGCCTGACCAGCCTGCTCGCCTCGCCCATCTCCTGGTCGCACCACTACGTGTGGCTCGTCCCCCTCGGCGTCGTGCTGTGGCAGCAGGCCGACCTGCCCGGCTACCTGCGCTGGCCGGGGCTGGCGTACGTGGCCTGGGGCTCGCTCGCGCCGTTCATGTACCTGCCGCGCGGCGACAACATCGAACTCACCTACACGCCCTGGCAGCAGGTCGTGGACAACGTCGGCATCGTCGCCGGCGTGCTGCTGCTGGCCGGCTCGGCGGCGACCGCGCTGGGTCCGTGGGGACGCGAGCGGGCGGCCGCCATGGCCGCGGCGCCCTCCGGCCCGAGCGGCCCGGCGGCGTCCGCCAACCCCGGCCGGTGACTGCGGCCCCGCGAACATTCGGTATCCTGTTCCGACGCCGGAGGCTGGTCGTGGCGCGCGAGAGGTGAGGATTTGGACGCGGGCATTGCCCTCGCAGGGCTGCTGGTCGGCATTGTCGTCGGCCTGACCGGCATGGGCGGAGGCGCCCTGATGACGCCGGTGCTCGTCTTCTTCTTCAAGGTGGACGCGCTGACCGCGATCTCCAGCGACGTCGTCAGCAGCCTGTTCATGAAGCCCGCGGGCGCGATCGTGCACATCGTCCGGAAGACGGCCAACCTGCAGCTCGCCTTCTGGCTGTGCGTCGGTTCGGTGCCGTCGGCCTTCCTCGGCGCGATGGCGGTCGACCACCTGAAGGTGCTGCCGGGCTTCGAGCAGATCCTGCTCGGCATGCTCGGGGTGGCGCTGCTGCTGGCCGCGTCCGGCCTGATCATCCGGGCCTGGTTCCAGATGACCCGCAAGGCCCTGCCCTGGGGCGAGGGCCCCGCGCCGATGAGTTCCGCCGACGTCGAGGTACGCAAGGTCGCCACCGTCCTGCTCGGCGCGCTGGGCGGCGCGATGGTCGGCATGACCTCGGTCGGGGCGGGTTCCCTGATCCTCACCCTGCTGCTGGTGCTCTACCCCACGCTGAAGCCATCGCAGCTGGTCGGCACCGACCTGGTCCAGGCGGTGCCGCTGGTGGCGGCCGCGTCGCTGGGCCACCTGATGTTCGGGCAGGTGTCGCTCGGCATCACGGGCTCGATGCTGATCGGGGCGATCCCCGGCACCTTCATCGGTGCCCAGATCTCCTCGCGCGCCCCCGGCGGAATCATCCGCCGCGCGCTCGCGATCCTGCTGATGGCGTCCGGGCTGAAGCTGCTCGGCGCGTCCACCCCGCTCGTGCTCGGCGCCACCGGCGCGGCCATCGTGGTCGGACCGGTCGCGTGGGCGCTGCTCCGCCACAAGTACTCGTGGAGCAAGAACCGCGAACGTGAGCGACAACGAGAGAAACAGGCGACCAGCGAAGCGGACGCGGAGGCAACGAATGACCCATGACGTCGTCGACTGGGACACCGTGGCCGCGCTGCCCACGGTGACCGCGGAGGCGGGTGACCTCGACCTGGTCGAGCTGGTCCAGCTGGGCCTGGTCGCGCCCGCCCTGCGGCTCGCCCACGGCGCGCTCGAGGCGCTCGCCGACGCCGACGAGGTGGTGCTGCGCGACGTCGAGGCGACCCCGCTGCTGCTGGGCCGCCGGCACGCGGGCGAGCTGCACGTCGAGCCGCTGCGCAGGGTGGCGCCGGTGGGCGACATCCCCACCGGCCCCGAACTCGAGGGCAGGGTCGACCTCGCCGTGATCGTGCGCGCGGAGCCCACCGCGGCCGACCTGGCCCGGGTGGACGCCCTGACCACGCCCCGCAGTCGCGTGCTGTGGATCGCGCTCGCCGGACGCACCCGCGCCGGCCGCGGCCTGCTGGCCGCCATCCCCGAGCTGATCGAGGGCCGCGCCCACGGCGAGCACCGGGTCGCCCGGGTGCCGTGGCCGGCGCCGGGCAGCCGGGGGCTCTTCGAGCGTCCCAACCTGCCCGGGGCGGCGTTCCTGGCCGAGGTGCACGGCGCCCGCCACCACGTCGTGGTCGGCGAGGCCCACCCCGAGGCGCAGCGGCACGACCGCGGCGGCACCGTGGTGTTCTTCACCGGCCTGTCGGGCTCGGGCAAGTCCACGATCGCGAAGGCGCTGCACGCCGCCCTGGAGCACCGGACCGACCGCGAGGTGACCCTCCTGGACGGCGACGACGTGCGCCGGATGCTGTCCTCGGGCCTCGGCTTCGACGCCGAGGGCCGGGCGGCGAACGTCCGCCGGGTCAGTTGGGTCGCGGCGCTGCTGGCCCGACACGGCGGCATCGCGATCACGGCCCTGATCGCGCCCTTCGCCGACGGCAGGGCGGAGGCGCGCCGGATGGCCGAGGCGGTCGGGGACTTCGTCGAGGTCTGGGTGTCGACGCCGCTGGAGGAGTGCGAGCGGCGCGACCGCAAGGGCCTCTACGCGCAGGCCCGGGCCGGCAAGATCCCGAACTTCACCGGCATCGACTCCCCGTACGAGAGCCCCGAGGGCGCCGAGCTCGTGGTCGACACCACCGAGCTCGGCATCGCCGACGCCGTGCAGGTCGTCCTGCGCGAACTGGAGGCGCGCGCCTTGGCGCGCGGCGCCGAACTGAACCCGACCGCCGCCGGAACGGGCGCCGCGAACCCCACCCAGGAGGAACTGGTCACCTATGACATCTGACGCGCAGTTCGCCGCCGACCTCGCCCGGGGCGCGGGCCGGGTCCTGCTCGAACTCAGGGAGCGCGCCGGGGCCGGCGACGTGTCCGGCTCCGACGGCGACCGGCTCTCCAACGAGTACCTGCTGGCCCGGCTGGCCGCGGAACGTCCCGGCGACGCGGTGCTGTCGGAGGAGGCGAAGGACGACCCGGTCCGGCTCGACGCCGGGCGGGTCTGGATCATCGACCCCCTCGACGGCACCCGCGAGTTCGCCGAGCGCACCGACGGACAGTGGCGGACCGACTTCGCCGTCCACGTCGCGCTGTGGCAGCGGGACGCCGGCCTGGTCGTGGGAGCGGTCGCCGAACCCGCCCGCGACCTCGTCTTCACCACCGAGCCTGCCCCGGCGCTGCCGCCCCGCACCGACGACCCGCTGCGGCTCGCCGTCAGCCGCAGCCGCCCCCCGGAACTGGTCAACCGGATCGGCGAGGTGATGCCCGTCGAACTGGTGCCGATGGGTTCGGCGGGGGTGAAGGCGATGGCCGTGCTCACCGGCGAGGTGGACGCCTACGTGCATGGCGGCGGCCAGTACGAGTGGGACTCCGCTGCACCCGTGGCGGTGGCCGCAGCGGCGGGGCTGCACACGTCCCGATTGGACGGTTCGCCGCTCGTCTACAACAATTCCAATCCCTGGCTGCCGGACCTGCTGGTGTGCCGGGAGGAGGACGCGCCGCGCCTGCTGGC
>JBDHZJ010000069.1:0-8655 GCA_039811825.1 Propionicimonas sp. | reverse complement strand
TGGCGTGGCTGGCGATCGGCGCGATCGCGGTGCACGTGGCGGTGCAGCTCCCGGTGGTGCGCCGGGAGCTGGGCCGCAGGGACGCGGAGCCGCGCTCGTCCGGCCTCGGCCGGCGACAGGTGCTGGGCCTGGCGGGCGCCGCGTCCCTGCTCGCCGCGGTGGCGACCGCGGGCGACAAGCTGCCGTTCCTGCGCCCGTTCGGAGTGCTGTCGCAGCGGTCCGGGGAAGGGCCCCAGGGCGTACCGGTGAACCGCAGCGCGGCCGCCGCCGGCGTCAGCGGCGCGGACGGCTGGAGCCTCGAGGTGGTGGACGGCGACCGGACGCGGAGCTTCTCGCTCGCCGAGGTGGCAGCGCTCCCCCGGCACGAGGCGTACCTGCCGATCGCGTGCGTGGAGGGCTGGAACGCGTGGGCGCACTGGGAGGGCGTCCGGCTCGCGGACCTGCTCGACGCCCCGGACGCGGTACGCCTGGTCGTCGTCTCCTCCCCGGACCGTGGCGGCTACGGCCGCAGCACGGTCGGCCCGGCCACGCTCGCCGACCCGCAGACGCTGCTGGCGCTGCGGGTGAACGGGGACCTCCTGGCCGCCGACCACGGCGCTCCGCTGCGCCTGATTGCGCCGAACCGTCCCGGCGCGCTGCAGACGAAATGGGTGAACCGGATCGAGGTGCAGCGATGAGGGCCTGGCTGGGTGCCCAGCTCACCGACGTCACCGCCACGGTGCGCAGCGCAGGCCGGGCGCGCCTCTGCCTGGCCGCCATCGGAGTGCTGGCGATCGGCTACGGCGGCCTGCTGGTGCTCGAACAGGTGCTGCGCGACAACCCCGGGCCGGTCGGGTTCCTGGCCTGGTGGGCGGGGGGTCCGCTGGTGGTCGACCTGCTCGCGGTGCCGATCGTCGTGGTCACGGCGATCGGCCTGGGCCGGGTGCTCCCGGAGGCCTGGCGGCGCGCGGTGGAGTCCGCCGCACTGGTGAACCTGCTCCTGGTGCTCGTCGCGCTGCCGTTCCTGAGCGGGCTGGGCCGGCGTGCGGACAACCCGTCCCTGCTGGACCGGAACTACCTGCTCGGCTTCGGCGTCCTGGTCGGTCTGGTCTGGCTGGTGGCCCTGGTGCCGCCGACGGTCCGCGCGCTGCGCAGGCGGACCACGCTCCCTGAGGAGGCCCGCGAGGCCAGCGAGCGCCCACCCACCGCTCCCTGAGGAGGCCCGCGAGGAACGAGCGGGCCGTCACGAAGGGCAGGTGGGGGCCCTTCGTGACGGTCGCAGAGCGACCTCCTCAGGGACCGTGAGGAGGTGACAGCCGCAGAGCGACCTCCTCAGGGACCCGTGGGAAGGAACACCCACCGCTCCCTGAGGAGCGAGAGACTGAGCCTGCGAAGTCCCTCGCGTCACGAAGGGCAGGTGGCGAGCATGTCCTGCAGGGCGCGCTTCTCTGCGGTGTCGGTGGGCAGGGCGTAGGCGGCCTTCACGGTGACGTAGCGGACGGCGTAGCCGCACTGCGCAGCGTGCACGGGCTGCCACTGGGACGCGTCCGAGCCGCCCTTGGCCTGGTTCGACGAGCCACCCGAGGCGACCAGCTCGCGCAGGTCGTTGGCGAACACCAGCCGCTGAGCGTCCGTCCAGGTGTTCGCGCCATAACGCCACGCCACGCTCAGCGGCACGATGTGGTCGATCTGCACCCGTTCGGCCTGGGATCCCTGCTTGGCGTCGGTCAGCGTGATCGACTCGCCCGTGTAGGGGTCGATCCAGGTGCCCGCGAGCACGTCGTGGTCGCAGCGCCCCTGGCGGCCCACCCGGTACGGATCGGAGGTCACCACGTCGCGCAGCAGCACGTCGTCGCGCTGGTTGCAGCCGTTGCCGTCGGTGTCGGTCCAGGCGTCGCCGAAGGCGTCGCGCCGGTAGTCGCCGGAGTAGCGCGGACGCGCCACGACGGCCAGCTGGTCGAGCTGCGTCCGCGCGGCCGCGATCTCCTCGATCGTGCTGGTCATCAGTGTGTTGCCGGGCCCGGAGGTGTCGGCGTTGCCGCGACCGGACAGCCACACCGTCCCGGCGATGACCGCCACCACAACCACCGCCAGCATGACGACGAGCCAGATGGCGCGGGAGCGGGACGGTGCTTTCATGGCACCGCCCATGCTCCCACCCGTCGCCGACACGACGCGCCGGCGACGCTGGGCGACCGCTCAGGCCGTGTAGGCGCCCGCGGCGAGGTCCTCGGCGAGGGTCGGGTGGGTGGGCGTCCAGCCGAACCGCTCGCGGGTGCCCGACCGGCAACCGTTCTCCCGGCGGCGCAGCGCCGTCCTCGAGACCACCCCCGCGCTGCGCGAGCGGGAACTGCTCAAGCTCGCCTCACTGAAGGCCGCCACCATCGCGGCGTTCACCGACCGCGGCCTGGACCCGGGCCGGGCCGCCCTCGCCGCCGAGGTGACCCTCAGCGTCTTCCACATCGCGTTCACCCGCTGGATCGCGGACGTCCAGCCGCGCGCCCTCGCCGACCTGCAGGCCGACGCGCTCGCCGAACTGCGCGCCGTCCTCGCCTGACCGGCCGGCCCCGGCACGCCGGACTGCCACGCGGAGGGGTACTCCCACGTGGCAGTCCGGTTTCGGCGGGCTCACCGGGGGGCCGGTGAGGCAGGGGCGCCCGCCGTGCGCCCGGCCGCACGCCTCCGGCGGCCGGGTGGTCAGGTCAGACCACTGGCAGCCAGACCCGCATCGAGCTCAACCCCGACTGCCCCCAGTCGTGGTACGGAATCAGGTCGAGCGACCGCAGTTCCGCAGCGGGCGTCCCATCGACCGGTGCGGACTCGTAGGGCCAGGCGTGCTCGGCCAGGCCGGGCCAGCGCGCAGAGAGCCGCACGCGCCCGTCCACGTCCTGCGGCGGCACGGCCGCGTCCACCTGGAGCACGGCCAGGTCCGGGGCGACCACATCCGCGAGCAGCACCACCTCAAGGCCCTGCTCAACCGCAGGGTGGACGGCATCATCGTGGTGGGCCGGCAGACCGACCCGCGAGCCTCGCTCGGCCACGAACTCCCCGTCCCGGTGGTCTACGCCTACGCACCGTCCGACGACCCGGAGGACCTGTCGCTCACCCCGGACAACGAGGCCGGCGGCCGACTGGCCGTCGAGCACCTGATCGGCTGCGGCGGCACCCGGATCGCCCACATCACCGGCGATCCCACCTACGCGGCCGCTCAGGACCGGGCGCGCGGCGCGCTGCAGGCACTGGCCGCCGCTGGGCTCGAACTCCAGGGGAGCCGATGTTCTCGGACTGGTCCGAGCGCTGGGGACGCGACGCGACGGCCGTCCTGCTGGCCCGGCACCCCGACGTGGACGCCATCGCCTGCGGCTTCGACCAGATCGCCCGGGGCGTGCTGGACACGCTGCGCGACCTGGGCAGGCGGGTGCCGGAGGACGTCGCCGTCGTCGGCTACGACAACTGGGAGGTGCTGAGCACGAACGCCCGTCCGGAACTGACCAGCATCGACGCCAACCTCCAGCAGCTCGGCCGGGAAGCGGCGCTCGCCCTGTTCCGGGCCATGGACTCTTCCCAGCCCCAGCCCGGCGGCATCGAGTACAAGCCGGTCCGGCTCGTCATCCGGGGGTCGACGATCGCCCACCGCTGACCGGGGTGCCGAGGGCCTCCCGCAGGCTCCGGACGGCGCGGTGCTGCAGCGCCCGGATCGCGCCGGGCGAGCGATCGAGGATCACCGCGACCTCCTCCACGCCGAACTGGTCGAGCACCCGGAGCACGATCACCGCACGCTGGTCCTCGCCGAGGGTGGCGAACACGTCCTCGACCGAGTACCGCACGGTCAGCTCGGCGTCCGCGGGTTCCTGGTGGTGCCGGGTGTCCAGCACCACGGTCACGTCATCGGTGAGCACCACCGGCCGGCGGTGCGCCGCACGCCACGCGTCCACGACCCGGTTGCGGGCCACCCGGAACAGCCAGGCGCGGAACGCCGCCTCGTCGCCGGAGAAGGACGGCAGGTTGCGGACGAGCTGGACGAAGCACTCCCCCAGGCAGTCCTCCGGGTCGGCTGCCCCCTGGCTGGTGATGAAGCGGAGCAGGCTCGGCGCGAACTCGTCGTACAGCTCGGCCCACGCCCAGTCGGCTCCCTCGGCCGCTGCCGAGAGCACGTCCGGGAACCGTTCGCCGAGAGCCACGTCAGGGCCGCCCGCATTCCGGGGCGCCGTGCCGCGGAGCAGGCCGAACCACTCCGCCCGGCGCGCACACGCCGGGCGGAGTGGTCTCCAGCCCCGCCCGGAGACCAGCCTGTGCGGAGATCACGTCGACCGGACGTCACCCCCCGGGGCGGCGGTCCGGATCACCCGGCCGCCTGCTCCTCACTTCCGGTGGACGCCTGCCCGGGCGGGACGCTGTTGCGGCCCTTCGCCGGCGGAGTTGCCTTCGCCGTCGCCTGGCTCGGCAGCGCCGTGGGCTTGTGGCTCGCCTGCGCCTCGGACGACTTGCCGTTGTTGCTGGGCTTCACGGTGGGCTTGCCGTGCTCCTCCCCCGACTTGCCGGGGGCGGTGGTCTGCGACGGCCGCGCTGTCGGCACCGGGACGGTGCTGGGCGGAACGGACGGCAGCCCGGTCCCGGTCCCGGTACCGGTGGGGTCTGCGGTGGGCACGACGGACCGGGGGGTCTCCGGCGGGCCCACGCGCAGACCCGGAAGCATCATCAGGGGGTTTCCACCCATCGCGGTGGCGACTCCGGCGCCCACGGTCAACAGGCCGAGGGTCGCGGCGATCGCGGTCACGACGGTGCGGCGGGCGCGGCGGGCCCGGGCGGGCCGGGGTCGTGGCGCGGCAGCCACCAGCCTGACCTCGCGGGAGATCGCGGCGAGGTGCTGCTCACGGACGGCGTCCACCGGGGCCGGCGGGTAAGCCGTCCGGAGCGCGCCGAGGAAGCCCGCGACGTCACCCGGGCTCGGGTCGTCGGGCTGCTCACCGGCCAGGAGCCGGGAGAGATCGGGTTCGTTCGTGTTCAAATCGTCCTCCACCCGGGAAACCGCTCGGGGAGCCGCGGATGTTACGGATCGCCGGGTTCCGATCCGGTTTCGAGAAGTTCTCAGGCGGGCGTAACAATTCGGGCCGTCGCGACGGTTACCCGGATGAAGAGGCCATTCCCCCCGGCCTTGCCGACAGATGCTCACGTCGAAAGAGGTAAAGCATGACCCGCACGAAGCTCGGCCGGACCCTGGTGGGCGCAGCGCTCACCGTGGTGCTCAGCGCCTTCACTCTCGCTCCGGCCCACGCCGCCACCCTCCCGGTGATCACCTGGGAAGGGACGATCACCAACGGCGCCACCTACACCTACGGCGAGGTTCCGGCGGAAGCCGAGCAGGTCTGTAGCGCGGCCGAGGAACTCGTTCCCGTGACCTGCACCGTGTCCGGCTACGACGTCGCGCTCGGCATGCACGAACTCGTCGCGACCGCGTACTCGGCCGATCTGTCGCTGGTCAACACCGAGACGATCACCTACACCGTGGTCAGCAAGTACAGCTACGGCAACGGCTTCCTGCCCCCGGCGAAGGCGGGCAAGACCTACAAGGCCGGCCGGACCATCCCGCTGAAGTTCAAGCTGTGGGAGGGTGGCGACAAGGTGAAGTCCCCCGCCGCCGTGACCAGCATCATGGCCCAGCAGTACGTCTGCGGCGACGAGGCGATGACCCCCGTCGGCGAGGCGGCCGCGGTGACCGGCAACGGCAAGGGCACCAAGCTGAAGTTCGGCCACGGTGCGTTCCACCAGAACTGGAAGACCTCCAAGCTGCCCAAGCCCGAGAAGATCAAGGTCAAGGGCAAGAAGGTCCCGGTGCCGGTCTGCTACCTGGTCACCGTCACCATGGACGACACCTCGACGCTGAGCGCCCCGTTCCAGCTGCGGTGAGCTAGCTACACCCCTCTCGGCCCCGCAGCACGCCCCCCGGGCTGCGGGGCCGAAGTCTGTCCGGAGCCGGTCAGGCCGGCGTCACCTGCAGCAGCGTGCCGAGGGACTGCAGCGCATCGGGCCGGATCCGGTAGTACACCCAGGTGCCGCGACGCTCGCACTCGACCAGCCCCGCCTCGCGCAGCACCTTGAGGTGGTGGCTGATCGTCGGGCCGGAGAGCGGGAACTGCGGAGTGAGGTCGCACACGCACGCCTCGTCGGCGGACGCGATCAGCGCGGCCAGCCGGAGCCGGACCGGGTCGCCGAGCGCCTTGAACATGGGAGCGATCCGTTCCGCGTCCGTCGCCGCGAGCGGCTCCCGGGCGAGGCCGCAGCAGGCGGGGCGATCGGTCGTCACGCGCCTATCTTGACACATGTCGAAACAAGGATCACTATTTCGACACACGTCTATTCAAGGAGGTCCGGTGTCCGACAGCGAACTCAGGGAGGCGGTCCGGGACCGCTACGCAGCGGCGGCGAGGGAGCTCTCCCTCACCGGCACCGGCGGCTGGTGCGGACCGGACTGCTGCGGTGCGTCCGACCCGATCAGCTCCGACCTCTACGACGGGGCGGACTCGCCGTCGGCGGGCGCGCTGCAGGCGTCCCTGGGCTGCGGCAACCCGACCGCGCTGATCGAGCTGTCCCCCGGCCAGGACGTGCTGGACCTGGGCTCGGGCGGCGGCCTGGACGTGCTGCTGTCGGCCCGGCGGGTGGCGCCCGGCGGCACGGCCTACGGGCTGGACATGACCGACGAGATGCTCGCGCTCGCCGAGCGGAACCGGGCCGAGGCCGGCATCGAGAACGCGACGTTCGTCAAGGGCGGGATCGAGGACATCCCGCTGGCCGCCGAGAGCGTGGACGTCGTGATCTCCAACTGCGTGATCAACCTCTCCACGGACAAGGACGCCGTGCTGCGCGAGGCCTTCCGCGTGCTCCGGCCGGGCGGACGGTTCGCCGTCTCCGACATCGTCCTGCTCCGTCCGCTCGAGGAGGAGTGGGCGTCCCTGGTCGGCCTGTGGACGGGCTGCATCGCCGGTGCGCTCCTCGACACCGACTACCTGTCCGGCCTCCGGGCAGCCGGGTTCGCGAACCCGTCGGTGCAGGTCACCCGCGCCTACACCAGGGAAGACCTGGCCGAGCTGGCCGACCAGCTGGCCGCCGACGAACTCCCCGAGGGCCGCACGCTGGAGGAGGCGGTGGACGCCCTGGAGGGCGCGTTCGCCAGCGCCTTCATCCGCGCCGACAAGGCCTGACCCTCAGCCCGGCTGCCGCCCGGCCAGGATCGGCAGGGAGAGCGTGAACCAGGCGCCCTGACCGGGACCGGCGGAGGCGGCGGTCACGTCGCCGCCGTGGGCGCGGGCGATGCCCCGGGAGATCGTCAGCCCGATCCCCGAGCCCGACTCGCCGGCCCGGCTGCCGACCCGGTAGAAGCGCTCGAAGACCCGTTCGAGGTCGTCCGGCGCCAGTCCGATGCCGGTGTCGGCCACCACGACCTGGGCGAACCCGCGATCGTGGTGCGTCGCGACGGTGATCCGTCCCCCGCCGGGCGTGGCCCGCAGGGCGTTGCCGACGAGGTTCGTCACCACCTGGGCGATCCGGTCGGGGTCGGCGTCCACCGGCAGCGGGCCCGGCGCGGGGGCCACATCGAACGCGATCCCGGCGTCCTCGGCCTGCGGACGCAGCCGTTCGGCGGCCGCGCGGGCGATCTCGCCCAGGTCGCAGGGACGCCGCTCGAGCCCGAGCCGGCCCTCCTCCGCCCGGCTGAGCGCGGACAGGTCCTCGCTGAGGCGGCGCAGCCGGCGGGTCTCCTCGCCGATCTGGCCGAGGTTGTCGGTGGAGGTGGGCAGCACCCCGTCGATCATCCCCTCGACGTAGCCGTCGATCACGGTCAGCGGGGTGCGCAACTCGTGGGCCACCTCGCCGAGCAGCCGGACGCGGCGGCTCTCGGTCTGGGCGAGGCCCTCGGCCAGGGTGTTCACGTCGCGGGCGAGGTCGCCGAGCTCCGGCTCGTGCGGCACGGGCACCGGCACGTCGTAGCGGCCGCGGGCGAGCTCGCGGGTCGCGGCGCGCACGGCGCCGAGCGGCTTGATCACCCGGTAGGCGGCGAACACGCCGAAGGCCGCCGCCGCGACCACGCCCACCGCGGCACCGATCAGCAGCGACTGGTCGACCGCTGCGGCGAACTGATCGCGCAGCGCCTGGCCCTGGCCCTGGCCGCGGCCGCCGGACCACCCGGTGTGCTGGATGCTCTGGTCGAACAGCGCGGGCGCGAGCCAGCGCACCACCGCGAAGGTGGCGATGACGCCGATCAGGGCGACCAGAACGTGGCTGAGCACCAGCCGCACGGTGAGCCTCACGGCGTCGCCTCCTCCGGCTTCGGCAGGAACTTGTAGCCGACGCCACGGACCGTGCCGACGATGGCGGGGCGGTTGGCATCGTCGCCGAGCGCGCTGCGCAGGGTCCGGATGTGCACGTCGACCACGCGGTCGTCGCCGTAGAAGTCGTAGCCCCACACCTTCTCGAGGAGCTGCGCCCGCGAGTACACGCGTCCGGGCGCCTCGGCGAGGGCGAGCAGCAGGTCGAAGTCGAGCGCGGACAGCTCCACGTCCGCCTCGCCGGCCCGCACCTCGCGGCGCTCGGGGTCGATGCTCAGCCCGGCGAAGCGGAGCACGGGATCGGGCGGGGTGGCGTCCGCGGGCTCGCGGTGGACGCGGCGGAGCACGGTGTTCA
>JBDHZJ010000068.1:0-8695 GCA_039811825.1 Propionicimonas sp. | reverse complement strand
TCGGGTGCGGAAGTGCCGAGGACGCGGTTCAGGCTGCGGTGGACCTGGTGGCAGACACGGCACGGCGCGTCCGAACCCCCGATCACCGGAACCATGCGATCCATCCTCCACCCCCGCCGGTCGCCCCGCCGGAAAAGCACCAGATTGTTACGTGTGGGACCGCGTGGGTTCGCGTGGGTTCGGGTGAGTCGGCCGGCGGCGCCTCCCGGAGCGCGGGCGCGGTACCGGGGAGGACTCCAGTCGGGTTAGGTTGCGGTCATGCAACTCGGCGTCGACTTCGGAACCACTCGCACCATCGTCGCCCATGCGGACCGGGGCAACTACCCGGTGGTCGACTTCGTCGACACCGAGGGCGACAGCCACGAGTACTTCCCCTCCCTGGTCGCGCTGCAGGGCACCCGCCTCGTCTACGGCTTCGAGGCCCTGGCCGCAGCGCGCGGTGGCGCGGACTACCTGCGTTCGGTGAAGCGGCTGCTCGGCGAGCCGTCGGTCGGCGCGGACACCCCGGTGCGGGTCGGGGACGCGACGTTCCCGCTGCTGTCGGTGCTGACCGGCTTCCTCTCCGCGCTGCGCACCGCGCTCGGCGATGCGTCGAACATCGGTCCGGAGTTCCTCGCCGCGAAGGCCCGCACGACGGTGGTCTCGGTGCCCGCACATGCCCTGGGGGCGCAGCGATTCCTCACCCTGGAGGCGTTCCGGCAGGCCGGTTTCGAGGTGTCCGGGCTGGTCAACGAGCCGTCGGCGGCGGGATTCGAGTACACCCACCGCCAAGGCCGCACACTCAACTCGCGACGGAACCAGGTGCTGGTGTACGACCTCGGCGGCGGCACGTTCGACGCGTCCCTGGTCGAGGTTGCCGGCGTCCGCCACGACGTGGTCGGCTCGGTGGGCGTGAACCGGCTCGGCGGGGACGACTTCGACCAGGTGCTGGCCGGACTGGCGCTGGAGGCGGCCGGGCGTCCCGAGCTGGACGAGGCCGAGCAGCGTCGGCTCCTGGAGGAGTGCCGGGAGGCGAAGGAGCGGCTCAGCCCGCAGTCGAAGCGGATCGGCGTCGAGGTCGGCGGGCGGTCGGTGACGATCGCCGTCGACGACTTCTACGCCGCCGCGACCGGGCTGGTGCAGGCGAGCCTGGACGCGATGGCGCCGCTCGTCACCGACCTGGACGACGAGGTGGACACCATCGGCGGCCAGGTGGCCGGGATCTACCTGGTCGGCGGCGGCAGCGGCCTGCCGTTGGTGCCGCGACTGCTGCGGGAACGGTTCGGACGGCGGGTGCACCGCTCGCCGTACCCCGCGGCGTCCACGGCGATCGGGCTCGCGATCGCGGCCGACCCGGCGTCCGGGTACGCACTGACCGACCGGCTGTGGCGCGGGTTCGGGGTCTTCCGCGAGTTGGACGCGGGGCGGGCGGTGGGCTTCGACCAGCTCGTCGATCGCAACACCGCGCTGCCCGGCCACGGCGAGCTCACCGTCACCAGGCGCTACCGGGCCGCGCACAACGTCGGCTGGTTCCGGTTCGTCGAGTACGCCGGGGTGGACGCGGACGGCGAGCCGCGTGGTGACCTCGCGCCCTTCGCCGAGGTGCGGTTCCCGTTCGACCCGGCGTTGCAGGGCCGCTATGTGCTCGACGCCGTGCCCGTGGAGCGCTGGGATCACGGCCCGATGGTCGAGGAGTCCTACCGGATCGACGTCAACGGCATCGTCAGCGTCCGCCTGACCGACCTCGACACGGGCTTCAGCCAGGTCTACGGACTCGGCCTCTGATTCCGCCCGCGAGGTTCGGGGCCCGACGTTCGGGGACGGTTCCTTTCCGGTCGCGGGGACGGTTCCTTTCTGTTCGCGGGGACGGTTCCATTCCGGTTCACCCGTTCTCCCTTGTCGGAGGCTTGAACCAGAAAGGAACCGTCCCCGCGAACCGGAATGGGGACAGACCATGTGAACCGGAAAGGAACCGTCCCCTGTGCGGGAGGGGGACGGTTCGGCCGGCCGGGACGGCTACTCGTTGGTGAGTTCGACGACCTGTCGGGAGCCGCGATGGCGGAAGGTGAACTTCAGCCGCGTCCAGTCCTCCGGCAGGTGCGGGTCGACAGTCCAGCCGTCCCTGGTCAGCCGGAGGCCGGCGAACCCGAACACGATCGCCTGCCACAGGCCGCCCGCGGTCGCGCCGTGGATACCGTCGGACGCATTGCCGCGCACGTCCTCCAGATCCGTGCGGGCCGCGCTCAGGAAGTGCGCGTACGCCCTGCCCGGGTCACCGGCCCGGGCCGCGATCGCCGCGCTCACGGCGGGCCCCAGACTCGAGCCGTGCTCGTGGTCGGTCCGGGTGTCGTAGTAGTGGTGGTTGTCCGCCAGCGACTCGGCCGTGAACAGCTCGGGCAGCTGGAAGGCCAGCATCAGCACGTCGGGCTGCTTCACCGTGCGGGTCCGCTGGACGCCCTCGGCGCCGTGCAGCACCTGCATGGACAGGGTCCGGGACGGGTTGCGCAGCTTCGCATAGTCGACGTCGGCCAGGTCGAAGTAACCGGCGAACTGCTCCATCACCCCGTTCACCTCGCGCGGCCTGGCCAGCCCGGTCGCGACCTCGGCCCAGTACGCGCGCTCCCCCTTGGCGAGCCCCAGCCGCGCGACCAGGCGCTCGGCAGCGGTCGGGGCGGTCCGCTCCAGCCACCCGAGCACCAGGCCGGCGGTGCGCAGGTGCCAGGCCGCCATCAGGTTCGTGTAGGCGTTGTCGTCGACGTGCTCGTGGTACTCGTCCGGGCCCACCACGTCGCGCAGGTGGTATCTGCCGTCCGCGTCGCCGGCCACCCGGGACGCCCAGAAGCGCGCCCCTTCCACGATCAACTCCGCGCCCTGCTCGCCGAGGAACGCGTGGTCGCCGGTCGCCTCCCAGTACTGCATCACTGCGAACGCGATGTCGGCCGTGATGTGCACCTCCAGGTCGGCGGACCACACCCGCATCCGCTTGCGCGGATCGATCAGGTCCTCGATCCAGGCCGGCGTGACCTCGACCCCCGTCGCCGCGCTCTCCCAGGGGAACTGCGCGCCCGCGTAGCCGCCTTCGACGGCCTTCGCGCGGGCCCCGGCGAGCCGCTGGCACCGGTAGGCGAGCATGTTGCGGGCGATGTCGGGCTGGGTGAAGGTGAAGAACGGGAGCATGAACGACTCGGTGTCCCAGAACACGTGGTGCCGGTAGCCGTAGCCGGACAGGGTCTTCGCGCCGATGCTGGCGTCCTCGGTGAACCGGGGCGCGGCACTGATCAGTTGGAACAGGCTGAACCGGACGGCCAATTGGGCCTCGGCGTCCCCGTCGATCTCGACGTCGCACTCGGCCCACACCTGCGCCCACGCCCGGCTGGACGCGGCCAGTGCGCCGGCCCAGCCCTGCGCGTCCAGCCGGTCGGCGACCTCGATGGCCACGTTGAGCGGCACGGTGGTGTCGATCGCGGGGACGACCGCGACGCTGCGGACGAACTCCACCGGCGTTCCGGCGTGCAGTCGCAGCCGGTAGTCGAGCGAGGGCTGCCCGTCGGCGTCGCCGGGGACCAGCTCCGCGTTGACCGACAGCTGCGGACGCACCACGACCGCGACCGGGATGCCGGTGGCCCGGGTGACCGCGACGAGCGAGATGCCGTCCTCGCCCACCGACTGCCCGACCAGGCGCCAGTGCAACCGGCCGGTGTTCTCCACGTGCATACTCGCGCTCACCCGGACCCGCACCTCGACCTCGCCCCGGGTGACCTCGAGGCGGGTGCGCAGCATCGCGCCGTAGGGCTCGACCAGGCTGGTGAAGCGTTCGTGCACCACGCGCAGTTCGGCGCCGGAGCCGAGCGGCCACTCGTACTCGCGGTGCAGCAGCCCGGTGCGCAGGTCGAGCGTCCGCCGGCTGCCGGAGGCCTCCTCGGGACGGACCCGCTGGTCGGCGACCCAGATGTCCAGCCCCCACCACCGGGGCAGGTTCGCCAGTTCGGTGGCGTGCCCGGGCATGTCGTCCCAGACCCGGTGCATGAAGGACGCGGCGGTCTCCCGTGGGTGGCCCTCCTCGAAACTGCCGCGCAGGCTGAGGTTGCCGTTGCCGATCGTGAAGATCGTCTCTCGCTGGCCGATCCGGCCGGGGTCGAAGCCGTCCCGGTTGATGGTCCAGACGGCTTCGTCGGGCGCCGGCTCGGGAATTGCGGCTGCGTTCATGCGCGCTCCTCGGGTGGACCGGTGGTGGCGCCGGTCGAGTCGATCAAAACACCGTTCCGGGCGCACCCATCGAGGACGCGCCGTGATAGCGGTACCCCACGCCCTCGCGGCCGGGCCGTCGGTGAACCGGAATGGGGACGGTTCTTGCGAACCGGAATGGGGACGGTTCTTGCGAACCGGAATGGGGACGGTTCCTGCGAACCGGAATGGGGACGGTTCCTGCGAACCGGAATGGAACCGTCCCCGTGAACCGGCCCCCCGTGAACCGGAAAGGGGACGGTTCTCGCGAACCGAAAATGAACCGTCCCCGCGAACCGGAAAGGAACCGTCCCGGGCTGCCGCGGGTGTCGGCGGCCCGGCGCGGGGCGGGCTGGCTAGCATGAGGGGGTTCCAGGGCGATGAGGAGGTGGCGATGGCGCGCGAGATCGACGTACGTCGGCGCCTGCCCAACGACATCGCCTGGATCGCCGGGATCGCGTGCACCGGTTACACGGTCCTCACAATTCTCGACCGCGGTGTCGGTGTGGACGCGCATGCGTACTGGCTCGCCTGGCGGGGACCGATGTACACCACCGCGCCGGGCACCCCGGACGCCTACCTGTACAGCCCGGCCTTCGCCCAGGCGCTGTGGCCGCTCGCGCAGTTGCCCTGGCCGGCCTTCGCCGCCGCCTTCGTGATCGGCACGGGCCTCCTGCTCGCATGGCTGGTCCGGCCCGTGGGTTGGCGCTGGGCGATTCCGCTCTGGCTGTGCGGGTTGCCGGAGATCGTCTCGGGCAACATCTTCATCTTCATGGCGGCCTGTGCGGTGCTCGGGTTCCGCAAGCCTGCGTTCTGGGTGTTGCCCGCGCTCACGAAGGTCGCCCCGGCCGTCGGACCGGTGTGGTTTCTCGTGCGCAGGCAGTGGCGGCAGTTGCTCGTCTTCGTCGCCGTGCTGGGCGTCATCGCCGGCATCTCGTACCTGGCCTCGCCGGAGCTGTGGCAGCAGTGGGCCACGTTCCTCGTCCAGCACGCCGCGGAGTCGGCCGGTCCGATCGGTTCGGCCTACATGCCTCCCGCGATCATCCGGTTCCCCGTGGGGCTGGCGCTCGTCATCTGGGGCGCGCTCGGCGACCGGCGCTGGACGGTACCGGTCGCGATGCTGCTGTGCACACCGGTGCTCTGGCTGGGGTCGCTCACGCTGCTCGCCGCGATTCCGCGGATCCGCCTCGACCAGGGTCTGACGGCGCTCCCCAGCCTGCCCGAGAGGCTCCGGCCGACCCCGGTCTGACGATCGAGAGGGTCGTCGTCCGCCGGGGCCTTCGGCGTCAGGCGTCCATGGGCAGTGGGTCGACGTCCACCTCGACGACGAGGTCGGACGTGGCCGCCTCGGTGAAGACCACGCCGCGCAGGGGAGAGACGTCGGAGAAGTCCCGTCCCCATGCGGTGACGATGTAGCGGGAGTCCGCGAAGTGGTCGTTGGTCGGGTCGAGGTCGAGCCAGTCGCCCCGCGGGGTGAGCACGGACGCCCACGCGTGGGTCGCGTCCGCGCCCTCCAGCTTGTCGGTCCCCGGCGCGGGCGCGGTCTCCAGGTAGCCGCTGACGTACCGGGCCGGCAACCCCACCGACCGCAGGCAGCCGACCGCGAGGTGGGCGAAGTCCTGGCAGACGCCCTGCCGCAGTTCCAGCAACTCGGCCAGCGTCGTCCGCACCGACGTGGTGCCCTGCCGGTAGCTGAAGTCCTCGTGGATCCGGTGCAGCAGGGCCGCGATCGCCTCGCCCAGCGGACGCCCCGGCGCCAGCTCGGACGCGGCGTAGGCGTGCACCTTCGTTCCCATCGCCACCAGCGGCGACGGCAGCGTGAACTCGGCCAGCTCCACCGCGTCCAGGGACGCCGCCAGTTCCGCCGCCGCGCCGGCCACCGTCCACGCGTCCAGGCCGTCGAGGTCGGGCTCGGGCCAGTTCACCTCCACCACGCTCGTCGCCGCGACGGTCAGCTCCGCGGTCGGTTCGCGGGTCTCGAGGTACATCGAGTGGTTCCCGAAGTAGTCGACGTGGCTCGCCATCAGGTCCGAGGGCGGCGTGGCCACCACGTCGCTGGCGAGCACCTGCTGGGTGGGGGTCTCCCGCGGCCGCAGCAGGCCCCGGTTGTAGCAGGCCTCCAGCACGTCGTCGTAGGTGTAGCGGGTGACGTGGCGCACCCGGTAGCGGCGCGGTCCGTAGCTCATCAGCCCACCTGCCTCGGGGTCGACCAGGTCTCCGCCGTGCGCCGGGTGGCCTGCCGCACGAAGTGCCGCGACGCGATCCGCTCGCGGAGCCCGTCCAGGGCGGACGCCAGTTGCTGCAGCCGCTCGACGGCGTCATCGGGCGCCGCCGCGGCGTACGCGTCCACGTCGGCCAGGATCGCGTCCGCCTGGCCGGCGAGCCGGTCGTCCCCGACCAGGCGCAGGTCGGCGGCCAGCGCGGCCAGCGAGTGCGCCACCGAGCGCGGGTTCGCCGGGTCGTGCACGAGCAACTGGCGCACCGACTCGGTCGCGCTCGCCGGACCGGTGCCGGACGCAGCCCGGCGGCGGTGCGTGATGATGCTCTCCCCGGCCCGCAGCACCGACTCCGCGACCAGGTCGGAGGTCGGATCGGTGGCGAAGCCGGGCGTCCGTCCCGCCAGCGCGTGCCGCAGCATCGACACCGTGTGCCGGGCCCGTTCCAGCCGGCTGCCCGCGTCCAGGAACGCCCAGGCGGAGTCCCGCACCATGCTCTGGCCCATGATCCCGGCGTAGGCCAGCAACGACTCCAGCACGTCGGCCAGCAGCGGTTGCAGGTCGTCGTCGGCCTCGGGCGGGGACGCGAGCGTCCGTTCCAGCCGGCTGAACACGCTCCACACGTCCACGCTCATGATGTCGCGGACCTCCTGCGCCTCCGCGGTCAGCCGCCGCGCGCTGTGGTGCACCCCGCCGGGCGCGGACGCGTCCAGGGCCACCCGGGTCAGGTAGCCCAGCGCCGACTCGGCGTACCAGCGCTCGATGCCGGTGATCCCGGCCACCGCGTCGATCAACTGGCCCGCGGCCACCGCGCCCCACGTGCCCGGGCGGGCGGCGAAGTCCTCGGCCACGTCGTCGGCCACCTTGACCAGGCGGGCGGTGCTCTCGGCCCGCTCGGCGAACCTGCCGATCGTCATCAGGGTGCGGGCCACGCGCGGCGGCACCGCGGCCTCGCGGGCCAGGGTGAGCCGCGGCCGGACGCGCTCGGGCTCGGCCCGCTCGACGGCGGAGGCGGGCACCCAGACGTCCTTCGCGAGGGTGCCGGACGCGCTGGAGACCGTGTGCTCGCTGGTGCTCGCCGCGACCCGGCCCAGGCCGCCGGGCAGGAACTGGTAGCCGTCCCCGACCGCGACGCCGAACGCGCGCAGCACGAACCGGCGCGGTTCCAGGCCGCCCGGCGTGACCACCGGCGCGGTGGACAGCTCGATCGGCTCCTGGCCGCACCACGCCCACGGCTCCTCGCGGATCCGGTCGACCAGCTCGGCGCGCTCGTCGGCGCTGAGCAGCCAGCCGTACCGGACCGCGCTGGCGTCCCTGCGTGCGGTCGGCTTGACCACCAGCCGGTCGAGGTTCGCCAGCACGTGGCTGAGCTGCGGCGGGTCGCCGCACCACCACGTGGCGGGGGAGTCGAGCAACAGGTCCTCGCCGAGCAGCGCCTGCGCGACGGGCTGCAGGTGGGCGATCAGGGCGGGGTTGTCGAGGACGCCGGAACCGACCGGGTTCACCACCGTCACGGCCCGCCGCCGCGCCGCCTCCACCAGGCCGGGCAGGCCGACCTCGGAGTTGCCGCGGAACTCCAGCGGGTCGGCGAGCATGGCCTCGACGCGGCGCAGGATCACGTCCACGGGTTCGAGGTCGTCGCCGGCGCGCAGCCAGACCCGTCCGCGGCTGACCACGAGGTCGTCCGCCTCGGCGAGCGGGAAGCCGAGCATCGCGGCGAGGAAGCCCTGGTCGTAGGCGGTCACGCTGGTCGCGCCGCGGGAGAGCAGCACCACGCGGGGGGTCTCCGAGCCGCCGGGCGCCGCGTCCAGCAGGGCACCGGTCATGGCGTGGAAGAAGCCGCGCAGCCGGGCCAGGTCGCTCGTCCGGTGCAGGCCGGCGAGCACGCGGCTGACGATCCGGCGGGTGGCCATCGCGTAGCCGGCGCCGGCGGGCGCCTGGGTGCGGTCGGAGATCACGCGCCAGGCCCCGCTGGAGTCGCGGCCGAGGTCGGTCGCGGTGAGCACGAGCTGGCGGCGGCTCGGGGTCTCGATCCGGTCGGCCGGACGGGTGAAGCCCGGGTGGGAGAGGATCGTCGCCGGCGGCAGCACGCGGCTGCGCAGCAGGGTCCGGTCGCTGTAGAGGTCGGCCATCACGGCGTCCAGCAGCCGGGCGCGCTGGATCAGGCCCCGCTCGAGCGCGGTCCAGTCGGCGGCGTCCAGCGGCAGCGGCAGCGGGTCGACCAGCCACGGCGTCCGGATACCCGAGGAGGCGGCGCCGTAGGTGATGCCCTCGTC